>JBAZBZ010000005.1 GCA_041671145.1 Bacteroidales bacterium
CACTGCAGAAATAATTACCGAACCGCCTGTGATTGTTAATGTATCTATATGCTTATATTTTATACATGAGTTATCTGTAATTGTTACTGTATAAATGCCGGATGGAACATTAAAGATACAGCTGGTGGTAGCTCCTGTATTCCATATATAACTATATGGAGGCGTCCCTCCGCTTAAAACTTCCACGCATGCCGTTGCGTTTGTGCAGGTTCCTGATATAGTATTATTAACGACTAACTGCTCACAGACAATTGCATTTGCAACAGTTAAAAATCCATTGCCGCCTACAATCAATCTGCTTAATGATTGATCCAACCTTACATCATAAACCTCACCGGAAATACCTGTTGTTATTGTGCTAACAGTGGTAAATGTGCTTCCATCAAAATTATAAACGTGCACTTTGTTTTTTCCTCCAACATAAACATTATTGCACTCATCCGCATCAATTCCCATTCGTTCAAGTGCATTATATGAAGCATCTGCGACAACACTGCCAAGTGCAGCTCCGTCTGTTTTTCTCCATGCTTTAACTGTTTTGCCATCATAACTAAATAAGTAATCCTTGTTTACTGCCAGAGCATTGAATTTACAACCTGAGGCAAGAGCCACACCCTCTATCGTATTTAAAAACTTTGTTTCTATGTTATTAAATGCAGTATAACCTGTAGGCACTATCCATGTTTCGGGAGCATTATAGTTTGGAGCTAATGATTTCATCAACTTGTTGTCAAAACTGGCGTTTATCATGCAGGTCAACAACAAATACGCATCTCCATTCACATCTTGCACAACATCAGAAATATCATTATCTTTTTGAGCATTGGTATTAATATTTTTTTTCTGAATAGCTGTAATAGTTGTATCAAGTATTTGGCAATTTGTGGCTTCCATGTTGCCTCCACCAAAACCATACAACCTATTTGTGCAATTATTATAGAACATGTTCCACATTTCGTTGTTTCCTGCAATTAGAGCATATGGACCCGACATTGTTCCGGCAGCATTAAGTTTCAACGTCTGTAAATTGGCAGGACCATCAAAATGAAGCCCTTCTCCTTTAATAACTGTACCGGAATGTCTTAAAATTGTAGGTCGTGAATAAAAATGATTTACGGGCGTATGTTCCCATGTAGCAGCCGTTGTATAAGAATAAACCAGCGTTCCGGCAGAGGTATATTTGGCTATTCTGTGGGGACCCGGTCTGTATCCTGAAACAAATACGTTTCCGAAATCGTCATAATCCACATTCAATGCAATATTGGCACCTCCGAAAGGACCTATTGTCCAAGGGTCGATAATTAAAGTTAGTTGTTGGTTGTTAGTTGTTAGTTGCTGGTTATTGGCACTTGGTATTTTGAATGAAACTGTATTTTCTTTTAGTTCAAAAAATGAAGGTACTGTTGCTCTGCTGTCTTTGTAATAACTTTGCGGAGCGTGGTCGGTAATGTCGCCTGCTTCGGTTTTTATTATTATATTTCCTTCATTATCTGTTTTTATTTTTTCTACATCTCCGGTATAGTTCATTTTTACTAAACTTAAGTCGGCTCCATGTTGCACAATCAATGAATATTTTATTCCTCCTTTTTCGGGAATAATGTATTCAACATCTATTCCCGGATAAAGATTCTTGTAAGTAAGTTTTTTATATCCTTTTGCTTTTACATTTTCATAGCCCTTTTCTCCAAAAGTGTAATATCCTTCAGATTGTTCGCTTACTTCCATGATTGCATTAGGGTTACAACCCTTCCAATTCATATTCACATAAAAAGTTTTTGCCTGGGACTTAGGTTTTTCTCCATGTTCTATTTTTTCAAATTCTTCTTTGCTAAAATTTATGACTTCATTTAATTTGAATGTTACACCATGTTGAGTGAAGAAAATCCCGGAACCGCTGTTAATGGCGTATTTAATAGCAGAAGGTGTTTTCGCCCATGTATTAAATTGTCCATCGTTCTCCACAAAAACATTAGCCCCGAATGGATCGGATAGAACTGTCCAGCTTCCTTTTTGTTGAGGATGTCGACTGTTTTTGTTTGACAAATTCTGAGCTGTAGCATTTCCGTTCAGGAATGGATTTAATAAAAACATGCAAATAATGCAATTGCGAACATTTATTAATCTTTTTCTCATAAAACTTTAATTTAAAATGTAAATTTTGAATATTGAAAGTTTGTTTTATTATATCATAGACATAATTATGGTGCGTAAAGTGTGGCAAAACATATCATTGCTTATGTCAATAATGACTTTTTTTATGTCATTAAATATGTCATATTTGTAAAATAATTTTATGATTATCAGGGGAGGATGATTTTTTTAGAAAAAATATCAGGTAGTGCGATTTTGCGGATTTTTCCTGCTAAATAGAATTTAAAAACGATGAAAGATTTTCATCTGATTCCAAATTCATTTTTTTCCTTGTCAAGTAGCGGTAATTATCAACACTTCTTGAATTAATATTGAAAAGAGCACCTATTTCCTTTGAAGAAAGATTATATTTTAATAAAGCACATAATTGTTTTTCATATTTATTTAATGTAGGAAATTTTTGAGCAAGTCTGAAATAAAAACCTTCACTGGAGAGTTCCAAATGCTTAATGAATTTTTCCCTGTCTTGTTCTATATTCAAATTGTATCTAATAGTTTTTGTAAGTTTTTTTATTTCGGATAAAGTCAAAGTTTGATTCAATTTTAGATTTTTCTCAATGTCCTTAAGATTTTCAATTATATTTTCCAGAAAATCATTTTTCTGAACAATTTGCATGCCTATACTCATCAACTCTTTGTTTTTATAATTTAATTCTGCTTCCATCAGTGATTTTTGTGTCTCTTGTATTTGCAGGTTCTTTTCAGCTTTTAGTGTTTTAATTCGTTGCCTGTTATAAATTAATATACCAACTATAACAATAAGCAATAAAGTTACAGCAAGCATATACAACTTTAACAGAGTAATCTTTTTATCGCGTTGTAATATTTCGATTTTTTTATTATTCAATATAATTTCCTTATCTTTTCTTTCGGTCTCGTATTTTGTATTGATTTCAATAATCTGTTTATGGGTTTCTTTATTGTAAACCGAATCGTTTAAAGCATAATATTGCCTAAGATATTTATCGGAAGTTTTATAGTCATTCATCTTTTCAAATAAATCGGACATGTCTTTATAATTTTTGATACTGAGGTCGCCAAATTTATTTATAGAATCTGTTATTGAAATACTTTGTTTGAAATATTTTAATGCAACATTATAATTTCCGAGTTTTTTATAAGTATTTCCGAAATTGTTCAGTAATCCGGCAATTATTTCAATACTTTTCTTATCCACTAAATAATAGGACTTCTTATAATAATATAATGCTTTCTGAAAATCACCTTGTCTTTCGTAAACATCCCCAATATTTTTATAAGCTGTGAGTATCACACCTTTGTTTTTTAATTCATTTTGTATATCTAATATTTTTGTAAAATTTTTCAACGCGTCGCCATACTTACCAATCTTTTTATAAATTAAACCAATGTTATTCAAAACCATTGAAATATTTTCTTTGTTTTTTATTTCTTCTGCTATTTTTAAAGCTCTTTGAAAATACTTTAATGCAGTTTCATTATTTTCCCACATAACATATATGGTTCCTATATTATTTAATACTCTACTTATTTCTTTTTTTAATCCTAGTTCGTATAATATTGTTAAGGATTTCTGATAATAATATTCCGCTTCCCTATATTGATTTTTAAATTTAAAAACATTTCCTATGTTTTTTAATGCTATCGCAATGTTGGCTTTGTCATTTAGCTCTTTATACGTTTGCAGAGCTTTCTTATATCTTTTCATCGCCTCGTCATAATTGTTCCAAGCAAGGTATATGGCGCCGGTATTAGTAGTGATTTTAGCAATGTCTTTTTTATCGGCTTTTTGAATATAAATACTTAATGCTCGTTCATAATAATTATTGGAAACTTTAAGGTTTCCTGTTTTATAATTAATTAATCCTAAAATTCCCAAAGCATTTGCTTTTTCACTTATGTTACCTGTTTGCTCAGCCATTTTTAATGCTTCATTGGCGTATTTGAGAGCTGTTTCATAAGAAACATCAATATATTTTTCAGCAAACTCATTATAAACCTTGGGTTTCCCTTTATTATCAGTAGTTTTTAAAACTTGCTTCAAACTGTCTATTGTGTGCAATTGTTTTTTTGTGAGTGGGGTGTTTTCGGCTGCAAAAGAAAATGAAGAATGAAGAATGAAGTATGAGGTAAGAATAAATATTGCGGAAATGATTTTTCTCATAATGAAATTAATTTGAAGACGTAAAAATAGAAAATAAAATGGAAATGGAAAGATTTTATTAGGCGAGACAGCTACAAATCATAAGCAGTCAATGTTATTTGTAAAAATGAAATAGCAAATAAATTTATAGGTATAGGTGTTTGAGATACTGCTTCAAAGTTTTTTTTAATTTATTCATATTATTTTTCGAAAGGATTATAAGCAATTTGCTTATTCAGTAAACGCCCACCGTCAGAGACAGTGGGTTTTTAAGTAAAACTAAAAAAAGTTAAATAACAATAATGTACATTCAAACCAGAAAAACACTAACTATTTTTTGCAGCATTACTTTTTTAAAATAACCTTAAGAATCTCTTGAGCAGCTTGAGTTTTTGTTTTCAAGCCGAACTTCACAATTTCGCCTTTCTTGCTAATGATGGTAATTTTATTTGTATCGTAACCGAAAGCCGAATTTTTATCGTTGGGCGAGTTTAAAATTATATAATCAAGATTTTTATTTTTAAGTTTTTCTTTTGCATTCGCAATTTCATTTTCAGTTTCGAGAGCAAAACCAATAATAATTTGATTTCTCTTTTTTCTTTTTCCGAGTTCTGCCAGAATATCTTTTGTTGGTACTAATTCAATAACGAGGTTTTTTCCTGTTTTTTTTATTTTTTGCTTTGATGTTTTAAGAGGTGTAAAATCAGCCACTGCTGCTGGCATTACAATAATGTCGCTTTGCAGAGCATACTTTAAACAGGCATCATACATCTGTTTTGCAGATATTACATTGGTTCTTGAAATTTTTGGATTTTTTACTTGAAGAGAAGTTGGTCCTGAAATTAATTTTACTTTTGCGCCTGCTTTTGCAAATGCTTCGGCTATGGTAAATCCCATTTTGCCTGATGAATGATTTCCGATAAATCTTATTGGGTCTATTGCTTCGTAAGTTGGTCCTGCGGTTACAAGAACATTTTTACCTTTGAAATTCATTGGAGTACTTTATTAATTGCTTCAACAATTTTTTCGGGTTCTTCCATTCTGCCTTCACCCTCGGTGCCGCAGGCAAGTTCGCCTTTTACGGGTTCAACAAAATAAATTTCGTTGTCTTTCAGATATTTTATATTTTGTTTTACTGCAAAGTTTTTAAGCATTTCGCTGTTCATTGCAGGTGCAATAAAAATTTTTTTATTGAAAGCAAGAAGTGATGTGGAAAGTGCATCATCAGCAATTCCATTTGCGAATTTTCCTATAATATTTGCAGAGGCAGGAGCAACAACAAAAATATCAGCCCATTCTGAAAGAGTAATATGTTCGGTAGAAAAATTATTTTGCTCATCGAAAACTTCCGAATAAATTTTATTATGTGAAAGTGTTTCGAGAGTGAGCTTTGTAATAAACTGCAAAGCATTTTTTGTGGTTACAACTTTTACTTCTGCCTTTTCTTTTATAAATAATCTTATAAGGTAAGCCGCTTTGTATGCAGCAATACTGCCAGAAATACCAACTATTATTTTTTTATTTTTTAACATATAAAAAACTATATTGCTAAATTGTTTTATTGTTAAATTGTTATTAAAAAATATTCAGCAGTATATAAAAAAAACAAAAACAACAATCACCGATATGCTTCACTTTAGTGATAACCTGCCTTAAAGAAAGAATTTAGCAATTTAACAATAAAACAATTTAAGTATTTGCAGTTTTAATCAATTAATTTATTCTTTTTCTTTTTCGTTATTAGGATTTCTGTGATAAATTTTACCATCAGCAAATTCACGTATAGCAATTGAAGCAGGTTTTGGCAGATGTTCGTAAAATCTTGAAATTTCTATTTGTTCCCTGTTTTCAAAAATTTCTTCAAGATTGTCGGTAGTTGATGAAAATTCTTCAAGCTTTGAATTCAGCTCTTCTTTAAGTTCCGAAGCAATCTGGTTTGCCCTTTTAGAAATTATCACAACAGTTTCGTAAAAATTATCACTCGATTTTCCAAAATCTTTTGTGTTTCTTGTAATTGTGGTTAAGTCGGCTTTTACTTTTTTGTAATCCATAAATTTAGATATTATAGTTTTTATTTTTAATTTCTTTTAATACGTTTTGATAAATTGCTTCAACTTCTTTTATGTATATCCCTTGCGGATATTTGCTTGTATATTGCTTGTATGCAGCAACTGTTAATTTCAATCTTTCCTGTTTTTTATTTTCAATACTGTTTTTTGCATAAAAATAATTTGCTTTTAGTGTCAGAAATATTATTTCTTCCCTGAATTTTGTGTCTGGAAAATCTTTAATTACATTATCAAATGCTACAATTGCTGCCTTATATTCTTCGGTTTTTAAATATAGTTTTGCAATTTCAAAAGCTTTCAATTCAAGTTTGTGGCGCAGTTCGTCAATAATTCTGTTACATTCTTCCACTTTGCTGCTCTTTGGATATTTGTTTACAAATAACTGAAGTTCATTAATTGCTTTGTAAGTATTTGTCTGGTCTAAGCTGTAAATCGGTGAATCGAAATAATAGCAGTACGCCGACATGAATAAGCACTCTTCTGCCTTGCTGCTTTGTGGAAATGTCATTGCAAAATTTTTGAAATGATAGCTTGCCATGACATAATCCTGCTGACCATAATAGCAATAAGCATAATAATAATAAACTTTTTCGGCTTTTTCTGTCCCGCGGAAATATGTCAGCAAATCTTCAAGCAATTGCTGGGCTTTGTAAAAATCTTCCTGCTTGTAATATTTTTCTGCTGCTTCAAATTTCTTTTCATTATCGTTGCCCTTTAGCAGTTTGTTGTATTTACTGCAAGAAGTGAAAAAAATAATAAAAGAGGAAATAAATAATATATATCTGAATTTAGACATGCTTTTCAAAAAGTGTGCAAAGTTATAAAATTTATTTAATTTTACACTAAAAAATTATGGTATTAACACAATATTTTTGAAATTATTGCCTTATTAATAATAAGTTCAGTTGAAATTTGTCTTTGTAAATTTAAAATTATTTAATTGTTTAATGGCTAAAAGTCAACTATTAACAGCATAAGTAAAATAAACAACAATTCAGCAATTAAACAATTTAACAATAAATACTAATAAAATATTATGATTTTAAAAAAAATCTTGTTAAGAATTTTAATATTTGTATTTTTCGTTTCAATGCTTTTTTCCTGCAGAAAAGAACCTGCCTTACTTGATAAAACTTCAATGCTTTCTTTTTCTTCCGATTCGGTATTGTTCGATACGGTTTTTACTACTGTGGGCTCAACTACAAAGCAATTGAAAGTTTATAACCACAGTAATAAAAAAATTCTTATTTCATCTATTAAGCTTGGCAAAGGGCAATCATCAAACTTTAAAATGAATATAAACGGAACACCTGCAATTTCTCTTTCGAATATTGAAATTGCTGCTAAAGACAGCATGTATATTTTTATTAAAGTTACTGTTGACCCTAATAATCAAAATTCACCATTAGTTATTTCCGATTCAATCATTTTTGAAACTAACGGAAAGATACAGGATGTAAATCTTGTTGCATGGGGACAGGATGCTTATTATTATACTCCTAACACTTTTATACAGGGATTTCCGGCATATTCGATAATAAATTGCAACGATACCTGGACAAACGATAAGCCGCATGTAATATATGGATGGGCAGTTGTTGACTCTGCTTCCACGCTCACCATGCAACCCGGAACAAGAGTTTATCTTCATGGTAATGCAGTACTTTGGGTATTTAAAGACGGCACATTGAAAATTAATGGCACAAATGATAATCCTGTAACTATTCAGGGCGACCGGCTGGAGCAGAGTTATAAAGATGTTCCCGGACAATGGGGGAAAATATGGCTTTCGGCAGGCAGCATTGACAATGAAATAAATTATGCAATTATTAAAAACGGTACAATAGGCATACAAATTGATACTTTAGGCAATTCATCAAACCCCACTCTGAAACTCAATAATACCATAATAAAAAATATGACGGTAGTTGGAATTTATGCTCAGGGAACTTCACTCGAAGCTGTAAATTCTGTTGTCGCAAACTGTGGTCAGTATTGCGTATTGCTGAATATCGGAGGTAGTTATGATTTCAAGCAATGTACATTTGCAAACTATTGGAATTACAGTACACGCGGCACCCCATCACTTTTGCTTAATAACTGGTATGAAGATATTTATCATAATATTCAGGTAAGACCTTTAACAAAAGCATATTTCGGCAATTGCATAATTTATGGAAGTAATGAAAATGAAATTACTTTCGACCATAAATATGGAGGTACCTTCAATTATAAATTCGACAATTGCATTTTTAAAACTTATGATACTCTAAACATATCTTCACCTGTGTATTACGAAAATGTTTACAAAAACACAGACCCTCAGTTCAATGATTATGCAAAAAACGATTATTCGCTTAAAAGCAATTCTCCTGCAATTGACAAAGGAAAAGATTTAGGAATACCATTTGATATTACTGGTACTAAAGCCCGCAGCAACCCTCCCGATATTGGTGCTTATGAATATTGATATACGAATAAAAAATTGTGAAGTAGTGAAAAACTTTTACCTTTTTTACAATTAACAATTACCTTTTTATGAATTATGTTGAACTAAAATGCAAACTGAAAAATAAAACTTATCCAAAAGATGTAATAATTGCACGCTTAAGTGAAATGGGTTTTGAAAGTTTTGTTGAAAATGCTCACGAAGTTTTGGCATATATTCCCGAAAATTATTTCAGTGAAAAATTATTGAAAATCCTTTCAAAAAAAATTCCTGAAGTTACTTTTAAAAAAAAAATTATAAAAAACAAAAACTGGAATGCTTTGTGGGAAAGCAATTACAAACCGGTTATTGTTTCCGAAAAATGTATTATAAAAGCACCTTTTCATAAAATTAAAAAAATATATAAATACGAAATTATCGTTCAGCCCAAAATGTCATTCGGAACCGGACATCACGAAACAACAAAACTTATGATAGAGCAAATGCTGAAAATGAAATTTAAAAATAAAAGTATTCTCGATATGGGCTGCGGTACCGGCGTGCTGGCAATTCTTGCTTCCATGGCAGGTGCAAAAAAAGTTACAGCAATTGATAATAATGAGTGGGCTTATAAAAACTCGCTTGAAAATGTTAAAATCAACAATGCCCGAAATGTAAAAGTTATTGCTGGAGATGCCCGAAATATAAGAAATAAAAAATTTGACGTTATCTTAGCAAATATTAACAGAAATATTTTATTAAAGGATTTTGAAAATTATGTAAATTCGCTTTCAGTTAACGGCATTATTTTAATGAGTGGTTTTTTTACAAATGATATTTACATATTAAAAAAAAAATCAACAAGTTTAAATCTGAAATTAATTGACAAATCTGAAGAAAACCATTGGGCTGTTTTAAAATTTGTTAAAAAACTTTTTTGATTTCATTATTTTAAAAATTTTATTTTATGATGTTTCCTCAGAAAATCAATTGTTAAATTAGGATTCATTAAAAATAATTAAAAATGAAAAATCCGAAATACATTTTTATTCTATTGTTCATTATTTCTTTTACTTGTCGTTTGCAGAGTCAGACAATTAAAAAATTTACTGAGGAGCCTCAGAAATTTATTGTAGAGCTGAAAGATTTTATGGGAAAAGAAGATAACCAGCTTACAAAAGAAATAATGGAAAAGTTCGAACCTGTATGGGTAGATAAATTAACACCCGAAAGAAAAAATAAAGTTTATTCTGTTGCCAACTACATGCTCAAAAAGAAAATGAAGGCATTTCCTCATTTCAACAATTTTTTGACAGCACTTGTAAATTTTACTAATTCAACTCAGGGCGAAAGCAGTTTCAATGCGTGGATTTCAAGTTTGGAAAAACTAATGCAGCGTTCTACAAGTTCAAAATTTCTGTTTTACATTGAAATGACCAATACATTACTTACGGAAAATGCTATTTATAAATCAAACTTCACTAAATGGGTTGTTACAAAATGCAATTATACTTTTGAATTTGATACTGTACCCAAATTGGTCTTTACTTCAAAAATAAATCTCAGATGTGTTTCAAAAGAAGACAGTACTTCAATTTATAATACGACAGGAACATATTATCCGACTGAAAATTTGTGGAAAGGTAATGGAGGAACAGTTTACTGGGACAGGGCGGGATTTAGCAAGGACTCGGTATATGCGGAACTCAGAAATTATAAAATTGAAATAAAATCAATTAAATACGATGCCGATTCAGTTACTTTTTATATGAAAATGTATTTCGACCAGCCATTGTTAGGACAGCTTACTGACAAAGTTCAGTTCGAAGTTACAGCTGATAAATCAAGTTATCCGTCATTCATTTCGTATAATAAACGGCTTCAGATACCCGGTATTTTCCCGGGAATAGATTATGATGGAGGTTTTGCTTTACACGGTTCAAAAATTATGGGCACAGGAATAAAAGAACAAAAGGCAATTCTGACTTTTTATAAAAATAATGAAAAATTCATTGTCGCCCGTTCACTCAGTTTCATGATTAGAAAAAACTTGATTTCAGGTGAAAAAGTTTCCGTATCAATTCGCCTTGAACAGGATTCTTTATTTCATCCTGCCATACAGTTGAAATACATGAAAGAAAAAAATGAATTATCACTTATGAGATTAGGTGAAGGCATAGTGCAAACATTTTTTTATGATTCTTATCACAAAATTGATATGAACATTGAATCGATAACATGGAAAATGGATGAACAGAAAATTAATCTTACAATGATTCAGTCTGTGGGCAGCGATAGGGAAGCAATAATACAGTCGGAAGACTATTTCACAGAAAGAGTATATGTGAGAAATCAGGGAGCAGCCGATATTCATCCTTTTCAGATGATTAAAAATTATGCCGAAACAGTTAAATCAAAAGAAATTTCCGTTGCCAAACTTGCCAATTACATGACATTACAAAACGAAGATGTGAGGGCTATGATTATTAACATGGCTTGCCAGGGCTTTTTCGAGTATGACCCGTTGACAGATAAATTCACCATCAAGAAAAAACTTTATCATTATCTAAAATCTCATACAGGGAAAGAAGATTATGATATCTTGCAGTTCCACTCAATTGTTACACGCGGAGCAAATGCAACAATTGACCTTACAAATTTTGATTTGAAAGTGAACGGGATTTACAGCATTCTCCTCAGCGACTCACACAATGTTGTTATTAATCCTTATGAACAAAAAATTGTTATCAAGAAAAACCGTGACTTTGACTTTCTTGGAAAAATTCAAGCCGGTTTATTCGATTTCTATGGAAAGGATTTTAATTTTTTATATGATGATTTTAAAATAAATCTTAATAATGTGGATTCTTTTGCTTTCAGGGTTCCCACAGGTGAAAAAGATGAAAACGGTCAGCCCAAATATGAACAAATTAAGACAATGATAGAAAGTGTAAACGGCGAACTTCTTATCGATGAACCTAAAAATAAATCGGGATTTAAATCATTGAAAAAATATCCGGTTTTCAACAGTAAAAAAGACTCGTATGCTTATTATGATAAAAAAACAATCTTTGGAGGAGTATATAATCGCGAAAACTTTTTTTATCAGTTAGAGCCATTTTCATTCGACAGCTTGGATGTATTTAAAACAGAAGGAATACGATTCGGAGGAACTTTTGCATCAGCAGGAATTTTTCCCGATTTCGATGACAGCTTAACTGTTCGCCCCGACTACTCTCTCGGTTTTGCACGCGTAACACCAAAAGATGGATTTCCTGTTTATGACGGAAAAGGAACTTATTTTAATAAAATTGATTTAAGTAATAAAGGACTTCACGGAGACGGTGCACTGAAATATATAACTTCTACTTCAAAATCTCCCGATTTTATTTTCTTTCCCGACTCTGCAAATGCTCAGCTTGACTCTTTTGATATTAAAGAACAGATTGGCAAAGTTGAATATCCTAATGTTAAAGGCGAAGATGTTTTTATGCACTGGATGCCTTATGAAGACCTTATGCAAGTTTATAAAAAACGAAAACCATTTGATTTTTATGCAGGACAATGTAAAATGCACGGAAGAATTGACCTCACGCCATTAGGACTCTCGGGTGAAGGTACAATGGAATTTCCTACTGCAGAAATAAAATCAAGAAATTTCAAATACCAGCAAATTGTCTTCGATGCCGATTCATCCGATTTCCAGATGAAATCTTTTGGACAAAAAGACCTTTCTTTTGTTACCGTAAATTATAAGGCACACATTGACTTGAAAGAAAAAAAAGGAGAGTTCAAATCAAACAGCGAAACTTCATCAAAAGTTGAGTTTCCCGTAAACCAATATATAAGCTTTATGGATGAGTTTGTATGGTATATGGAAAAAGAGGAAATTGAAATGACATCAGAAGAAAAAAACACTGTCGCAGTTAAAGATACAAGTAAGACACCTAATGAATATGCAGATATTAATTTGTCCGGTTCGAGATTTGTTTCTGTTCATCCGGCACAGGATTCATTAACTTTCTATTCTCCGAAAGCAAAATATAGTTTGAAAGAAAATACTATTTACGCCGAAGGTGTTAAATTTATAAAAGTAGCAGATGCTGCGATAATTCCCGACAGTGGTAAAGTTACGGTCTTGAAAAGAGCAGAAATGAAAACTTTTACAAAAGCTAAAGTTGTCGCAAATACAACCACACAATATCATAATTTCTATAATGCTACGGTCAACGTACTGGCACGAAATAATTACACGGCTTCGGCAAATTATGATTATATAGATGAAACAAATAAAAAGCAAATTCTCTTTTTTAATAAGATTACTGTTGATTCTACTTATCAGACTTATGGTATAGGCGATATCAGCGACAATGCCGTATTTACCTTAAGTCCCTATTTTGATTATTTCGGAAGCGCCAAGATTACTGCAAATAATCAGTATCTTAAATTTACGGGTTGCTGCAAAATTAAACACAACTGCTCGCTTCTTGCAAAAAGCTGGCTGCGTTTTTCTGCCGATATAAACCCTAATGAAATATACATTCCTATTCCCGAACAATCGTATAATGAAAAAGTCGAAAAAATATATACCGGTATTCTGCATGCAACTGACTCTGCAGTATATTCATCGTTCATTGCAAAAAAAATCAGAGAGTCGGATGAAGAATTAATTCTTTCAAAAGGATATTTATATTTCGATAAAAATCTGAAAGAATATCATATTGCAGAAATGGAAAGAATAAAAGATAATAAACTGACCGGCAATTTTCTGAGCTTAAACAATTATTGCGATGTTTATACTGAAGGAAGAATAAATTTCAGCCGCTCATTAGGACAGGTGAATCTGCTTGCTTTTGGCAATGGTGTTAATAAAACAAAAAGCAATACAACAAAATTCGATTTGGTTACAAGTATTGATTTCTTTTTCTCGGAAAAATGTTTGAAAATTATGGAAGATAATTTTTCAAACGACCCCAATGCACAACCTTTAAACATAAGCCGCGAAACTTATTATAAGGCACTTGTTGACATTCTCGGTCAAGCCGAAGCCGACCGACTGGTAGGTGAAATAAGCTTATATGGCACTTTTAAAAAATTGCCATCTGAACTTGAACATACACTTTTCCTTCCCGATATGAAATTAAAATGGAACCCATTAACTCAGTCGTATATATCGGAAGGGAAAATTGGTATAGGAAATATAAACAGAACTCAAATTAATAAGTTGTTTACCGGCTTCATCGAATTATACAAAAGAAAAAGCGGTGACCAACTTATAATTTATCTTGAAGACGGAAATAAAAATTGGTTTTATTTCGATTATAAAAGGGGAACAATGCAGGTGGTTTCATCATCCCAAGAATTTAATAATATAGTTAAAGAAATGAAGCCCGACGACCGCCAGAAAAAAGCCGAAAAAAACGATAAAGGCGAAAAAGAACCTTATACTTTCATGCTGACTACTGAAAAAAGGAAAAAAGATTTTCTTAAAAAAATGGGAGTGGAAAAATAATTTGTGAAATGGTGAATTTTTGGCATTTTTATAAAACATTATTTATTGTTAAATTAGGTTGCAATGTGGGTTAAGACAGCATCAACAGAGGTATGTCTTTTCAAACTACAAAAAACCCTGCAAGGGTTTGTAACCCTTGCAGGGTTCAAGATACAAACATCAAAATCCCAAAATTTTAAACATCAAACTTTTTATCGAACATCAAATGTCAAAGTTTTTTTACTAATGACTATTGTCTAATAAATAAACTTCTTAATAGCACTTTTCTTACCATCGCTCACTCTCATGAAATACATTGCACCCTTTGCCAGATTATAAGCCGGTAATTTTAAAACAATACTTTTATCATTACCTGTTTCGTAGGTCTTATAGCAAACCAATCCTCCTGTATAATCAATAATTTCTACACTTAAAGCCGAGCCATCAATGTTTGCAACGGTCGTATTGATTTCTTTTTCATTAAAATATGGTTGTGTTAATGATAAATTTGTATTTTTATCATCTGTATTTATTGCAATCACATTGCTGTATTCGTATTTTCCATCAAAATCAGTTTGTTTCAAACGGTAATAAATAATTCCTGTACCTGGCTCATTATCTTTTGTCGAATAGTTGAGAGTAGCATTGCTGTTGCCTGCTCCTTTAACAGTAGTTAACATTTTAAAATTCTTCGCATCCGTAGCTTTTTCTATTGTAAAGTAATCATTATTTATTTCTGATGCGGTTGCCCATCTTAAAATTGCCGTTTTCTCAGGTGCAATATATTCTGCTTTAAATTCAGTAAGTTCTATAGGTAATACTCCGTCTGAACCGCCAAATGCAGCATACGCATAAACAGTACCGTTTGCATAGCAACCTGTTCCTGCCTGAAAAGCATCGGAAGAAAACGCTTGAATGTAATTAGCTGCACCGGCACCCGCAGAAAAAGGCAAAGCATTGTCAGTTGTTATTGCTCCATTTCGCATGTGATTTGTTCCGGCTACTCCAAATTCATATGTAACAACAAAATTTGGTTGAAAACCTAAACCTGAAATATCTACGTTGTCACTTCCAGTGCCCGTATATTTGCCTACTTTCATTCCTCCTGAATACGCATTCCATGCTGCATAATTATATACCTTGCCGCTTGTATTCAAAACACTTATTCCTACTGCATAAAGAGCATTGAACCCATCAGTACTGGCACCTGCATATGAGCTGGTGCCACCACCGGAAGCCGAACCATCATAATAACCAGTGCCAGCATTATCAAATCCAAGGTGAGTGGCTTGGCAGCCCGAATAATACGCAGGTATTGTAATAATAAAATCTGCTCTCCACGCTCCACTACCCACAGTGATATTCCTACTGCCTGTTGTACCATCACCGGTATAAGAACCTACTACAAAATTAGTATTCTGTTTAAATGCTTCGTAATAATAAACGGTAGTATTGTTATTAACTCCTGTGTTTGTGCCAAGAGTGAAACCATTGGCATCAAACGAAGTTATGGCATCTGTTAAATAAGCCGAGGTAGAAGTTGCATCTTGTGATTCGTTTGAAGCCATAGTGCTGGTTTTTATTACCGCTGGATATGCGGCATCAGCTTTTATTATTACGAAATCGGGCATAAATCCAATTTCTGTAATTGATTTAGTAGAACCTGTACCCGTATATTTACTGCAATACCATGAATAAGAAATAATATTAAAACTGTTGCTTGTTACATCCCAGTCAAGCGTTCCGTCACGTTCAGCATTGAGAGTTACCCCCGTTGCTGTTGCGGAAAATTGCAGAGTAGAAAATGTTGCCAGACCACTGGAAGCAACAGCGGTAACAGGCGAACCGGTTAATGTTCCGCCTGAAGCTGTAATCCTGATGGTACTTGTAAAATCAAGGTCGCGCATACCATTGGCATCTTTTGCTTCAACTGTTACAGCAGGTGACACATTGGTGTTAGTAAGTGTGCCGGTAGGTTGTTGCACATAGCCGAGTGCCGTTGCCGTAACTTCTATCCTGTCGTTATCGCCGGTTACGCTGCTCGAAGCATCGCTGAAAGAGGCAAATTGCGAGGATGTACTTGATGTTGCAGCCGTTGAATTAGCACTGGTTATTTTAAACTGAAATTGCTGATTATCCGTGATATTGGTAGTTTCAAAAGTAAGGTATAAATCAAGTGTTTTGCTTCCCCCATCGGCAGCCGTAACATTTGCTCCACTCATACCCGAAAATGCAATGGACTCACCGGTTACCGACACTTCCTGTATTTTAGTGCTACCATCAAACAAAGCAGCTTCTTTTATTGTGTTTGCCCAACTAGTAACTCCATCACTGCTTCCTTTGGTTAAGGTAACAGCTGTGAGAATTGTTGGAAAAGCATCTGCATCGGCAGAGCCGCCGCCGTCGCGTACTGTGAATGACCACACACGTATAGCATCGGTTGTGGCTGTAATGGAACTTCCCGTTTTGGATGCGTAGTCAATATTGGCTGTTTCATTGCTGGCTGCAATGATATCTGAACTTGCGCTCGCTCCTAATACACTTATGCTTTGCGAAGGGTCATAAAAGCCCGATGTTGGCAAACTTCCTGCGGTACTAAAAGTAAGACCGCAAGTTGCAACCTTGCAACTGAGAATATCGGCATTTGTTGCCGTAGCCGAAACGTCATAAGCTACCCAAAGATAACGGGTAACACTGGTTCCTATTGCCCATGAGATGCTGCTGAAGACAGCATTTCCTCCTGAAAAAGACGCAGAGCCAATCAGGTTTGTGGTTGCAAAAGTTGTAGTTGTTGTCCAGTATAATTTTACTGATGTTACATCGGCATCGTTAGTATTTTTAGAAGTTATTGTAGCTGCAGTTAAAGTGGCACCACTAAAACCGGTAGCGATAGTCATATAAATTATAGCCACGTTTGAAGTGCCCGCATTAGCAGTTGTAACTGATGATTTCGTTGTAGTCACAGAAGAAACATAGAAAGCGGAAGGAGCAGAACAGCGATATTCTTGTGCGAAAGTACTATAGTTCGCCGCCGCTATCATTCCGATGGTGAGAAGCGAAAAAAATACGAGTTTATATATGTTTGTTTTCATAGCTTTGCGAGTTTTTCTTATGTTAATAAATAACAAAAAGAAGTATATTTTTACGTTAATATTAGATAAACTATTAAAAAGTACTTATCAAATATACAACATTTTTGTTTAAAAAGCAAATATTTTTAATAAAAAAATAGAAAAAATGCATTTTGTTAAATATTATGTATGAATTAATGTGTATTTTTCTTATATTTATCGATATTTTTTATTTTTAACTCTTGATTCGCACAATATACTAAATTTATAACTAAGAAGAATAAGAAGAATTTGTCAATAAAGTTAAAAAAATTAACCACATAGATTCTGTTTTAATATCCAAATTTATTTTTTGTTTTTTTCTTTGCGTCCCTGTGTCTTGGCAAGAAATACTTTTTTATCTCGCAGCGCTAAGTTTTTTGCAAAGTTCGTTAATCCTTTATTACTAATACTTTACGGTTTCATAAAATCTAATATTATGTACATACAATAGATTCTGCATATAAATTAAACTAATAATTGCCAGGCGGTAGCTATCGAAACCGTTAGCTTGCAAACAAACAATTAAATTGAAATAAACTTTATATTATTTTTCTTTTCCGTACGATAAACAGTATATATAAGAAAAGTTGCAATAATAGTACTTGTAAAAATAATTAACATTTGATTTTGCTGTTTACCGACATCATCAATATCTGAAGGCAGATATCCCTTGTTAGACAAGAATGAAAAAATCACAGCACTTGCATTATTTACAAAATGACAACAAATCGGCAGCCATAATGACTTGCTCCACAAAAGAAGATATCCGAAAAGTACACCCATAAGAAAGCGTGGCAGAAATGTAAAAAACTGAAAATGAAAAAAACCAAAAACAAACGAAGCAATAATTATTGATAAATGCTTTCGCTTTGTGGCTTCAATTAGGAGTTTCTGAAGAATACCCCTGAAAATGAATTCTTCTCCGAGTGCAGGTATTATTGCAACCATAAGAATATTCACAAAGAAATCTTTTTTATTGTTTACATCAAGAAAAACTTCAGTAAGTTTTTCTGCATCTTTTTCGGAGCTTCGCATCCAGCTTTCAATGCCACCTATGAATTTTGGAAGTACAAGCATTTTGTTTATTTCTCCCAGCCAGTTCATTAAAGGAAACCCCGCAAACATTATAAGACAGCAGAAAAATATTGATTGTATTTTTACTTTACCCGAAATACTTAAATATTCCAGCGGCTTGGAACTTGCAAGAAAAGAGAAAATCAAAGGGGGTAAAATAAATAATGATGTTGAACTTATTATTTGCAAAATTTTCATTGCAGATAAAACTTCTTTGTTATGGATTTCGGATAAAATATTGAGATTACCGATAATATTGACATTAGGTAAAAAATAAACCGATAATGATGTAAAAAAATAAAGAGAAATCAACATTATTCCGCCAAGAAATAAAAGTTTAATCGAAGCAGGTTTTTGTTCAAGAAAAGGACTGTACATAAATTTTGTAATTTTGCATTTAAAATAAAATGTTTTGGTAAATATAGGAAAAATTTGTTTAGAAAAATTTCCGTTATTTTTGGCGCCGATGGAAAACCTCACCGATTCTGCATTTCGTAGAATATGCAAAGCAATGGGTGCCGATGTGGTTTATACTGAATTTGTTTCTTCAGACGGCTTAATAAGGAATACTGAAAAATTCCAAAAAAAAATAAGTATTTTTGAAGATGAACGACCGGTTGGTATTCAGATATTCGGCGGTAATATTGATTCTATGAAAATGGCTGCGGAAATTGCAGAAAAAGAAGAGCCCGACCTTATTGATATTAATTTCGGCTGTCCTGTTAAAAAAATTGTCTTAAAAGGTGCAGGCGCAGGCATTTTTACCGATATAAAAAAAATGCTCGAACTGACGAAAGTTGTTGTTAACTCAACAAAACTTCCTGTAACCGTTAAAACACGCCTGGGCTGGGATGATAAAAGCAAATGTATAGTTGAAATTGCAGAACAATTGCAGGATGCGGGAATAAAAGCAATAACAATTCATGGAAGAACTCGCATGCAAATGTATAAAGGCAATGCCGACTGGACTTTAATCGGTGAAGTAAAAAATAATCCGAGAATGAAAATTCCTGTAATAGGTAATGGTGATGTTGATACTCCGCAGAAAGCAAAAGAAATGTTTGATAGATACGGAGTAGATGGAATAATGCTCGGCAGAGCTGCAATCGGAAATCCCTGGATATTTGATGAAATAAAACATTATTTAAAAACATCGGAAATACTTCCTGCTCCGGATTTAAAAAAAAGAATTCAGGTTTGTAAAGAACATTTGAGAAATTCTATTGAATGTAAAGGAGAAAAAACAGGCATTCTCGAAATGCGTCCACATTATTCGGGTTATTTTAAAGCAATAGAAAATTTCAAACCATATAAATTAAAACTTATGAGCAAAAATTCTTATGATGAATTGTTAGAAGTATTTTCGGAGATAGAAGAAGGTTTTTGCTAAAGATAAGTTTTATAATTTCAATTTTATTACTTCCAAAATCGTAGTAAAATAATTTCAAAAGCAAAAAATAGCAAATTAAAAATTACAAATAATTTCCAGAGTTTTTTTCCCTGATTGTATTCAATAATAGTTTTTGTCAAAGAAGAGTTTTTTGTATAAATTACAGATGAATTTGAAAGTTTTGCCTGAGCGGATAAATCTTCTATTTCTTTTTCATCATAATAATTCAGTATTGATTCTTTGCGATTGAAGTTAAATGAAACTCCCATTAAACTTTTATCTTTTACCGAAACAATATAATTTCCTGCATCAGCAATCTGATTATGAATATTCAGAAAATATTGAGAATTCAAAAATTTATGTTCGGGAATTACATTAAAGTCGGATGTAAAATTTTTTATTTTAAAAATATCTTCACCCGATAAATTAATATTGTTTATTTCAATATTTTCATCTTTACCAATAGTATAAAAAAGCGGATACACCGACTGACTCTGCAATGCAATATTATAAAGTGCAGGTACGAAAAGTGCCTGTTTTTGAAAATTTCCCGATTCATCATCAAGAGGCGAACATAAAAGATATATTTTTCCTTTATTGAAATTCTGTTTGCTTAAAAAAATGTCACCGTTCTGAAGCTTTAAAATATATTCCTCCATAGAATAGATATTTTTACTCAAAGAATAATGATATTCTACTTTCGGAAGTTCAATGTTATCGGGTATTTTATCAAAAACATCTTTAAAAATACTATTTTCAAAATTCACTTGTGCAACTTTCAATTCTGAGGAATCAGCTTTTTCGAAATACTTTGACTGAAGTGATGATAAAAAACTTTTATAAGAATCAAAATCAATTTTTCTGCCAGGAACAACAAGCAAACTACCGCCATTGCTGACAAATTTTTGCAATTCCTGCGACAAGCCACTTGATATTTTTTCAATTTCATTTATTGTTATGAATGAATTTTCAGGTAATTTTGAATAGTCAATTTGAGATTCCTGTGAATTTGCCAGCACAATGGCAGAGTCATTAAGAAATAAAGAATTCAAATATTTGTTTTCATTTTTTCCGTTGATAATTGCAACGTAAATTTTATTATTAACGGTGAATGAAAAATAAAATTTATCATCAAAAACAACAGGATAATCAGTTATCTCCAGCCGGCAGTTTTGAATTCCTGCTTCATTTATATTGAACGAAAGTAAAATATCTGTTTGTGAATTTTCACCGATATCAATGCTCGCAAGTGCCTTTTGTTTATTATTTATAAATAATTTAAGCGGGATATTTTCAAGAGATTTTCCGGAAATATTTTTTATTCTCACCATTAATTTTTCCACTTTGTTCAACTGCCTCACCGGTGATAAAAACCAACAGGAATCAATGTAAAGATTACTGCCTTCTTTAACATTCAATGGAATAAAATTAATATTTGTGCTGCTGTCTTTATTTATTTTTTCAATATTGGAAATGCTTTTCTGAAAATCGGAAATCAGATAAATATATTTTCCGATGGAATAATTATTTATTAAATCATTCTGCCGAGAAACTACTTCCGACAATGTTTTCACTGATGGTGAAATTTTTATTTCATTTATCATTTCCGGAAATTCATCACGATTAAAAAGGCGTTGGTGCCTGCCTTCAAAATCATTTGTCAGCAGTTGAAATTCGTCGCTTTGCCTGTAAGCCATTGCGATTTCTTTTGCTTTTCGTTTTGCTTCGTCAAATAGAGTGCCGTTTTCATTCACTGCTTCCATGCTGAAGGAATTGTCAACATAAATGCTAATAACTTTATTTTTTAAGTTTATTTCTTTATTGCCAAGAGGAATATAGGGTTGTGCAAAAGCAATAACAAGTGAACTTATTGCAAGAATCCGTGAAATCAAAACAAGCAAATGTTTAAGTTTCGACTTTGATTGTGTTTCCTGTTTTACCGATTTTAAAAATCTTATATCGGGAAAATTAACTTTTTTAAATTTCCTGAAATTAAATAAATGAATAATTATCGGAATTACAATCGCAGAAAGAGCAAAGAGAAACGATGGATAAATGAATTTCATTTTACAAAGGTAAAAAAAACTTTTCACCGCAAAGACACAGAGACGCAAAGAGAAAATAATTTTCTATAAAAACTCTGCGTCTCCGCGTCTTAGCGGTGAAAAAAAATTACATCTCCACAACTTTCTTATAAGCAACCTTATCGTTCACCTGTAACTTAATAAAATAAACTCCTTTCGATGAGCCAATATCTTTTGTAGAAAAACAATATTTGTAGTTTCCTGCGTTCTGCCTGCTGTTTATTATGGTACTTACCTTTTCTCCCAAAATATTAAATGCCTCAAGCTTCACATTTGAACTTTCGCTGAGCGAATATGTTATTTGAGCTTGGGTGTTGAATGGATTTGGAAAAATTTCAAATGCAATGTTTTTATCATTTATTTCTTTAACACCGTTTGTAACATTAACTATCGAACAAGCAAAATTAGTACAACCGTTTAAATCTGTTCCTGTAACGCAATATGTTGTATTTACTGTTGGTGCAACGGTAATACATTTACCTCCTCCGGCACTCCATTGATATGTGCCTCCTGATTGTTCTAATCCGCTTGCACATAAGGTTATTGCTCCTCCTTGTGTTATTGTTCCTCCATTTGCAGTTATTATTGGTTCAGGATTAACCATTATTACTTTGTAACTTGTGTTAAGAGAGCAAGAATTGGTGGCAGTATATGTTGTTGTTACAGTTGGGCAAACAGTTATATGCTGAAAACTATTTGATGTTTGCCCTGTACTCCATGAATATAATCCATCTCCTCCACTTATTTCCAAAGATGAACAATTTCCTGCACATATTGTATCCTGTGAGGAATAAATAGTAAAATACCCACCATAATCAACATTAACAACTGTATGTTCTATGCCCGTACAACCCGTTATGAATGTTACTGAAACAATATATGTAGTAGTAAAAGATGGACTAACTTGAATACAAGAAGTGTTTGCACCTGTATCCCACGTAAAAGTTGTATTTATGTTAGTTGCACAAATTAAAGCCATTTGTCCGTTACATATTGTTTTTCCCGGAATAGTTATATTAATTGGTTCACTAACAGTAACCACGCAAAAAGCAGAACCAGTGCAACCGTTCGCATCTGTTCCAGTTACCGTATATGTTGTGGTAACTGTCGGGCTGACTGTTTTTGGATTTCCTGTGCCTAAAACTGACCATGTGTAAGTGCTTGCTCCTCCGGCTGTGAGTATTGCCATATCTCCGAAGCATACTGAGGCATTGTTAGCTGTTACTATTGGATGCTGATTTACTACTACCATACAGGAAGCAGTATTCGTGCATCCTGTAGCGGTTCCTGTGACATAATAAGAAGCTGTGGAATTAGGACATATAATGATAGGATTCCCTGTCATTCCAGTACTCCAAGTATATGCAATTCCTCCGCTTGCTGAAAGTGATGTGCATTCACCCTGACAAACTATAACATTTGTTGCTGTGATTGTTGGTAAAGGATAAACTGTTACCACACAAGAAGCACTACCAGTACAACCAGCAAAACTCACTCCTGTTACTGTATACGTTGTGGTAAGAGTTGGACAAACTGTAATAAAATTTAAATTGCTTCCTACATCCCATGTATATGAATTTGCTCCGCTTGCTATAATTGCTGCACATGAACCGTTACAAATAGTAGGATTATTAGTAAAAATAGTTAAGTTAGAATTTACAACTACAACACACGTAGAAGTACCAGTACATCCATTTGCATCAGTGCCGGTTACTGTGTAAGTTGTAGTTATGCTTGGATTAACAGTAATACAATTTGATGGGTTTCCAGTATTCCAACTATAAATTATACCTCCACTAGCACATATTGCAATTGCGCTCCCCATACATATTGTTCCACCAGTTGCTGTTATATTTGGCGCCGGATAAACAGTTACCACTGCCTGAGTACTGGCAGTAGAAGGATTGCTATCGATTACAGTTAATGTGTATGTTGTTGTGTTCGTTGGAGTAACATTAATCGAAGAGGTTACTTGACCTGTATTCCACGAAAAAGAATATGGCGGCGCTCCACCACTTAATATTGGTATCAATGTTACAGAGTTTCCTGCACAAATAGGAACTCCATTAACCGATACATTTAACTGAGCAAAAACACTTGTAATTGCCAATGTTAAAGAAACTGAAAGAAGAATTAATTTTTTCATAAAAAGATAAGTTTTTTGATTTTAAATACGAACGGTATTTTTTATAAGACAAAATAAGTTATTAAATAGTTGCATGAGTTTTTGAAAAACTTTTCTTTACCGCTAAGACGCTGAGACACAAAGAAAAAATAATTTTAAAAAATAAAAAAGCCACAGATTCACAGATAAAATATAATTTATTGCTAAATTGTTTAATTGTTAAGTTGCTGAATTTTCATATTTCGTACTTCATACATCATTCATCATACTTATAGTATATCTATAACCATAAATCAATCTGTGAATCTGTGGCTGTTTTTTAAACAAATATAGATACAAAATATTTAATGTCAAGCATATTTTAGAATTTGCATGGGTTCTTTGAGAATTCGCTGTGATTTTTTTAGAATTCATTTTTTATCAATGAAATCTTTCACGAGTGTTATTGTTTCTTTCACCGCAGTTTCCAAATCATCATTTATAATTATTTTATCAAATTTATCTTTATAAGTCAGCTCCATTTTTGCTCTGTCAATTCTTATTTTCAGAGTTTTTTCGGTTTCAGTTCCTCTTTTTCTAAGGCGTTCTTCAAGAACTTCAATTGAAGGTGGCATAATAAAAATCAATAAAGCTTTTTCTTTGTATAATTTTTTAATATTAACACCTCCTATAACATCAACATCAAAAACTATGTTATTTCCATTATTCCAGATTCTGTCAGCTTCCGATTTTAATGTCCCGTAAAAACAATTTTTATAAACTTCAACCCATTCGAGAAATTCTCCATTATCAATTTTTTCTTTAAAGTTTTCAGCACTTAAAAAATAATAATCTTTTCCTTCTGTTTCGTAATATCTTTTAGGACGGCTTGTTGCCGAAACCGAAAATTCAAGATTCATTCCCGATTCGAGTAAACGTTTTGCAATTGTTGTTTTTCCCGAACCCGACGGCGCCGATAGTATGATTAGCTTATTATTCATTTAAAATATTTTTTTTCAAATTTTTGTGTTTAACTTTTTAAATGCAAGTTTTCAGTTTATAGTCTTCAGTTTCCGGTTATTGAAAAAAATTATTTTTCTTCCAGAGAATAATATGATTTTATTTTTTTGTTTATTTTATTATAACTAATTAGTCCGATAACTCCGGTAATTATAGCTATTACGATTAATGAAATTCCTAAAATGATTACAAAAATTTCCTTTTCAAAAAATTTTATTAAAGTAATTCCTGAAGCAAGCAACATAATTACAGTGCGTGAATATGCCAGAATTGTCCTTACATTTGCAAGTTTGGTTCTGTCAATTGCCAGACGGTCGCGAACTATTAATTTTGAATCTTCCATTTTTTATTTAACTGCAAACTAAAAACTGTGAACTGGAAACTATTAAAGTACATTCATAAGTTGTTCTTTTATTTTTTCAAGCTCATCTTTCATAATAACAACTTTTTTCTGAATATCGGCATTATTTGCTTTTGAACCAAGAGTATTGATTTCCCTGCCCATTTCCTGCGAAATAAAACCGAGTTTTTTCCCCTGAGAATTTTTATCTACTAAAGTTTCTAAAAAGTAATTGCAATGACTCTTCAGCCGCACTTTTTCTTCGGTAATGTCAATTTTTTCAATATAAAAAACTAATTCCTGCTCCAAACGATTTTCATCAATTTTACTTTTATCAATTACATCCAGCAGGTTATTTCGTAACCGCTGCTTTATACTTTTTAATCTTATTGGGTCGAGTTTTTCAATTTCTTTAAGAAGTTTAAAAATAAAATCTATTCTTTTTCTGAAGTCCCTTTCAAGTTTTATACCTTCATTTTTTCTTGATTTATCAAGTTCTTCCAACGCTTTTACAACTGTTTTATAAATGATGTCCCATTCTTTTTCATCAATTACCGATTTTTCAGGTTTCAACACATCAGGCAATTTCATTATTAATCCGATGTAATCAGTATTATTTTCAGTATTAATTTCTTTTGCGAGAGATTTAAGTTCTGAATAATATTTTAAAGCAAGCGTTTTATTAAATGAAAAATTTGGATTTTCTGCCGAATTTCCAATATATAGAGTTAATTCAATATTTCCTCTTTCGAGTGATTGAGCAATTAAAGAACGTAACAAAATTTCCTTTTCATTGTAAACTGAAGGCATGCGGATTTTTATGTCGGATTGTTTGCCATTAACTGATTTTATTTCCACAGTTACCTTAAAATTCGGACTTTCGCAAATTGTCTTACCAAAACCCGTCATTGATTTTATCATAAATTTTATTTTTAAAAGCCAAATTTAGCAAATACTCTTTATTTTTTTAATAAAATATATTCTTTAATCAAATTTTTCTATTTTTGATAAAATAATTTTTAATAAAATAATGAATATTCTTCATCCTCTTGATGAACTAAAAAAAAGACCAGTACTATTGAGCTTATTATGCATATTTACAATTATAGGAAATTGCATAATGATATTAAGCGGTTTATTTTCATTACTTGCTTTAAAGCTTGTAAATTATTTTTCCATATTGCCAGTTCACAATGAGTTTATTTCTTATATTTTATCAGGAGGTTCGGTTTTTGCAATAACCTCAATAGTATTATGTTTTTTTACTATCATTGGAACAATTAAAATGTGGAACCTCCGTAAAATGGGGTTTTATCTTTATCTGATTTCCAAAATTGCTTTTATTTTAACACCTTTCATTTTTTTGGTTCCTCAGATTTTAGAATTTAATTCTGTTTTAAGAGGATTAATTCCATATTTTGCATTAACTTTTTTATTTGTAATTTTATATTGTTTAAATTTGAAATATATGCATGCATAATATTGCTTAATTGTTAAATTGTCGTTTTTTTTAACAATTTAGCAATTTAGCAATCAACATCAATAGAAACATTAAACATAAAAATCACGTAAAATATAGTTTATAATTGAAAATTAAATTAATTTAAAAATTCAAAAATATAATCGGAGGAAATTTCAATGGCTAAAAAAAATGAAAATTCACAAAATAGTTTAATTCTGCATCTAGAAGATGTTATCAATGGTGAGCGTCGCTTCGAAAATGTTTTTCAGTCGGTATCAAGAATGATACTTGAGGATTCGAGAAAAATCGAAAAAGTTACCGTTAATGGCAGAAGTACTTATGACTTCAGAATTTTCCGCGAAGGAAAAAAACATATAATCGGAATGTTCGATGAAATCAATAGCTTTGTTTCTTTTGTGAAAGATGCTGCCGAAGGCGGCTCATCTGCGGAAATGGCTTATGTTTTAATAGGTGAACCCGGCAATGGTAAAACATTTTTTGTGGATTTTCTTTGCAAAACGTACAGGGAATTTATTTCTCTTCCTCAAAATAAAAGATATACTTTTCGATTTAAAAATCTTGCTCAACTCGGCGGATACGGCAAAATCACAAGTATAGAATCACAAACATTCGAAGACCCCATGATTCTTGCAATGAATCTTTTTGAAACAAAAGCCGAAAATGTTGAATTCCTTGCAAAAAACGGTGCAGACGAAAAACAAATCGAAAAATTTTATAAAAATTACAGAACACTTGGCGCTTGCACATATTATATTTTTAATCAAATTAAAAATCATTGCGATGGAAATATTGATAAAACACTTGATTTTATTGATATAATTCCTGTTCAGGTTAGTGAATCGCGCGGAACTATTACCGGAAAATATGCTGCAAAAGATAAAATAACTTCTTCTGCTGTTGATTTGCTCGGCGAAGAATCTATTTCACGACTTCTGCATATTGCCGAAACCGATAATCCTTATCGCTTTGATTTACGCAGAGGAGCTTTGGCAAGAGTTGCCGGCGGCGGAATTCACTTTGCCGATGAGGTTTTCAAAAACAAACGCGACCTTGTTCAGGTTTATCTCGGAGTTATTCAAAACAGAACAATAGAAATCGAAGGATTCAAATGGCCTCTCGATACTTTAATAGTTGCAACAAGTAATAATTCGGAGTTTGCCCGTTTTCTTGAAGAAAAAGAACAGGCACCGATTGTTGACAGATGCCGCTTGACCTATATGTCACATAATACAAATTTCCAAATGCAAAAAGAATTAACATCATTTTCCCTCGGCAGCTTGGAAAAAACAACATTTGTCGGTGATAAATTACATATTGACCCGAATTTGAATTATGGAATTTCAGTGTCGGTAGTACTTTCACGTATGCCTTCATCCGACAAACTCACTCCTGTTGAAATGATGAAACTCGCTGCCGGTGAAGTTGCAGGCGAAAAAAGTATCAGAACATTAGCCGAAGTTATTGACGAACTAAACCGCGACCCCGATATTACAAAGCGTTTCGGGCAAAAAGGTCTCGGTCACAGAAACCTCGGAAGAGCAATTCAGATTTTACTCGAACGCTCGGAAACGCAGGAAGGTAAGTGTATGTACGCAGGCGATGTTTTCAAAGCATTGGAAAGCGTTATTCTTGATTATGTTCAGGATGCAAACGACAGAATTAAATATTTCAACGATTTGAAAATTGCAAAAGGATTGCATCGCAAAAATGTAATGACAACAATTTTCAATGCCTACATGGACGAGCCAAATGCAGTTGAAAGAGATGTTATGAATTATGTAAATATGATTATCGGTATTGATGCTAAAAATCTCGGACCCGATAAAATATGGACATATCGCGACCCGCAAACAAATAAACTCATTCCACTGAAAATTGACGAAACATTTATCAACAGCGTTGAAGAGCGTATGGGTTTGAAAAACGAAGAACAGAAACAAAGTTACAGAACTACAGTTGCCAAGATATACGGACAAAAAATGATTACCGACCCTAACTATAATTTCATGGACAACAACGACCTTGTGAAAGCAGTTACCGATGTTCGTCTGAAATCTGATGTTGCAGGAGCAGGCAGTTTGGTTGGTGCTTTATCAAACAGAACCAACGAAGAAAATCAAAAACTTTATAACAGGATGATTGATACAATGGTTAATAAACTTGGCTATTGCACAACCTGTGCTCAAAAAACAATTGAGTATTTCTGCACACAGGATGATGCAAATTAAACACAATTGAAAAAAGCTTCGAGCTTTGAGTTTCGAGCCATGAGAAAGAAGAGAATAGTTAATAGTGAATAATGAATAGTTTAAAAATTTGTTTTTAAAGTCAATTTATTGAAATAAAACCCGTAGGGTTTAAATATTGGTAACCCCGTGCTTTAGCACGGGGGCAAAGAAATAACAGAGTTTAGCGTCGCAAGTAGAAAATTAATTAATTGTTAAAATGTTTGATGCGACGCAAAGTAGAAAGTTTATTAAAAAATATGAATTCTCAAATACAAAATATAAATATTAATACATCTGATAAACTTACCCGTTTTTCAGAAATTGTTGAATATTTTAAATCGAAAAAAAATACTGTAAAAATCTCAAGAAGCGAAAAATATTTAAAGTATGAACAGATAGTAAAAGATAAAGAAGAAATTAAACCTTAAATTATTAATGAAAACCTTAAATAAAAATATAATTATCTCAACAATTATTGCCGAAAAACAAAACATAAAAAAATTCGGTATTAATGAAATTGGTTTGTTTGGCTCGTTTGCAAAGGATAAGCAAACATCAAAAAGTGATATTGATATTTTAGTAAGCTTCGATAGCGATAAAGAAACTTTTGATAATTTTATAAATCTTTGTTTTTTATTTGATAAATTATTTAAAGGGAAAAAAGTTGAAGTTGTTACTAAGAATTCATTGAGTCCGTATATTTCTTCACGAATTTTAAAAGATATAAAATATGTGCAAATTACAGATTAGTTACATATTACATATACTTGAAGAATGTACTTTTATTATTTCTACAACTAAAGATGTAGATAAAAATGATTTTTTGAAAAATGAAATAATGAAAAGAGCTATTGTCAGAAGTATTGAGATTATTGGCGAAGCTACAAAGAAAACGGATATTGATTTTAAAAAGAAATGGAATGAAATAGAATGGAAGCAACTTGCCGGAATGCGGGATAAGCTTATTCACGATTATTTTGGTATAAACTATAACATTGTTTGGGATGTTGCAAAAAATAAAATACCACAACTTAAAATTGATATTGAAAAAATAATTAAAAACGAAGAAAAGTATAATCAAAAGAATTTATTCTGAAACTTACTATTTAATAAATGCAAAAAAAATACTTAAAAACATACAATAAACTCAAAAAGTCAGGTCTTTCAAAGGAGCAGGAAAAATTAATAAACCGCGAAATAGAAATCATAAAATCTTTTGAAAACAGCAAGGGTAAAATTCCCGAAAAGCCCAGTTTTCAAGGATTATATTCTCAAAATGATTTGGAAGTTTTTCAGAAAATAAAACCCGATTTTGAAAAAGATTTTGTACGCACTTCTTTAAGAACTCTTGATGAACTTCTTGACAAAGACAAAAAAAGAGAAGCAGACGGGTTTCCACGAAGAATTAGAATTGGCAAACTTGTTAAACCAGGCAAAGGCGATAAAGGAAAAGTTGTTGTTGTTCCATCTACTACCGAGCCAAAATTTTATCACGACGATTCAATAACCGAAGAAAACGAAACCGGTGGCAACGGCGAAGGCGAAGAAGGTGAAGTAATAGGTGAACAACAAGCACAACCTCAGCAGGGCGAAGGCGATGCACAAGGCGCAGGCCAGGGTGAAGGCGGCGACCACGATATGAGTCAGGAAGCATTTGATTTAGGTAGAGTGCTTACTGAAAAATTTGAATTACCGAATCTAAAAGATAAAGGAAAAAAACGTTCGTTTTCAAAATATACTTACGACCTTACCGATATTAATCGCGGTTTTGGTCAGGTGCTTGATAAAAAGGCAACTTTAAAAAAAATAATAGAAACCAATATTCAACTCGGAAAAATAGATGGAATAAAACAATTCTCGGGCGAAGACCTGCTGGCAAGTCCGCAGGATTACGTTTACAGAATTCTTTCAAGAGAAAAAGATTTTGAAACGCAGGCAGTGGTTTTTTTCCTTCGCGATTATTCCGGTTCGATGCAGGGAAAACCAACTGAAGTTGTAACAACACAGCATTTGCTTATTTACAGCTGGCTTATGTTTCAATATCAGAATAATGTTGTAACTCGATTTATTTTACACGATACCGAAGCAAAAGAAGTTCCTGATTTTTACACTTATTATCGTTCGCAGATTGCAGGCGGAACACGCGTTGCTCCTGCTTTTCAGCTTGTAAATAAAATTGTGGAAGAAGAACGTTTGGCAAAAGATTATAATATTTATGTTTTTCACGGAACCGATGGTGATGACTGGGATACCGATGGAAAAGAACTTTTAGATGCAATAGACAAAATGACACTTTATGCAAACAGAATAGGAATAACTGTTGCAAAAAATTCGTGGTCGGGAGAAAACAATACTGTAGTTGAGATTAATTTTGAAAATTCGGGAATATTAAAAGAAAAACCGCAGTTGGTAAGAATTGACGGCTTCTCCGCAGAAGAAGGAACAGAAGATAGGATTATTGAGGGAATAAAAAAGTTGGTGGGGTGATTTTTTAAAATCTGTGAATCTGTGGCATTTTTTTATTAAATATTTAAAAACTTGTAAATCTTTAATTTTTTTAATCTTTTAATTTTTCAATCTTTTAATGGAATTAATAGGACAACATACAAAAAAAATAATGGAGGAATGCAAAGTCAGGGCTCGTGGAGCCGGACTTAAGTTCGACAACGAATCACTTGAATATATTGTTTCGAACTCCGATATGCTTGAACTTCATCCGAAAGTTATGATTCCGACTTTGTACGATTACTGGGTTAACGATGTTGAAGTTCTCAAAGAAAAAGGGAAGTATTCGCTTTATCCTAATAATCCTTATGAAACGGTAATAAATTCACGTCCGGCAATTTCATTTTACAACGACAATAATCCCGATTGGATGAACATAATGATTTTTTATCATGTTCTCGCACATATTGATTGTTTTCAGAATAATATTTTATTTGAAAAAACATGGAATGATGATTTTGTGGGACAGGCACTTGCCGATAAGCGGCTTATTGCAAGTTTACGGAGCGAACATGGACGCTGGCTTGATTATGTGATTGAATTCAGCAGAAATATTGATAATCTTACAGGATATTTTAAAATTTTATCGCTTCAAAATTTCCCCAAAAACATTGAAACATCAACAAAAGTAAAATATTATTTTGCTACGTTTTTGCAGGAAAAAATTAAAATGCCTGCAAATGAAATTTTCAAGGAAGTTGAAAAATTTAATAACTTCATAGAAAAACAGGGAGAAATGGGAGAGATACTGTTTTTCACAGAAGTAAAAATTAAACACCCCGAATTTCAGGCGTTATATGAACGTTTTGGTGAAGTTGAAAAACACGAAGCAATAGATGTGATGGAATTTATTAAAGATAATTCCCCATTTTTAAAAAAGGATAGCAACGGCTGGATGAAATCTGTGATGAGTGTTGTGAGAAATACTGCATTATATTTTGCTCCGCAAATAAGAACGAAAATACTAAACGAAGGATGGGCAAGTTACTGGCACGACCGACTTTTCATTTCCGATAACAGAATTAAAGGACATGAAATAGGATATGCAAAATTAAATGCAGGTGTTACTTCAATAAGTCGTATCGGGTTGAATCCGTATGCTATTGGCTTGAGATTGATTCAGTATATTGAAATGCTTGCCGATAAAGGAAAACTTAATTATGATTTTCAAAAGCTCCAAAATATTGATGAACGCGGAAGTTATGATAAAAAAACAAAAAAAGGTAACGCAGCAATATTTGAAATAAGAAAAAATTTCTCCGACTTCATGCTCATCAATACTTTCGTTAATCAGGATTTTGTTGATATGCATGGCTTGTTTGTTGTCGGCATACGTTATAATCCGCAAAGAAATACTTACGAATATTATGTAAAAAGCCGCAAAGCCGAAGATTATAAAAAAATGCTGCTTGATTCACTTTATCATCCGCCTTCTATAACAGTGAATACAAAAAAAACTACCGATGAAAAAATTTATCTTGAACATAAATTTGAAGGCAAACAATTAATAAAAGATTTTATTCCAGATACAATGCTTGGTATTTCATATTTATGGGGCGGACAAGTTCAACTCGAAACCACCGAAATTATTAAAAAAGAACAAAACCAGCTTTTTGATGCAGAAGAATCACAGGAAGAAAAATTTGAATACAGAAAAGTACTTTATACATATCAAGATAAAAACATAAATAAAGTTTACTTGTAAAAATAACTTGAATAAAATGCTACAAAGAAACTAAGTCATTAAGTTTTTTTGCGATTTCTTTGTGTCTTAGCAACTTTGCGGTAAAAAATACTTCCGAATATGTTAAAAATAAATCTAAAAATAATTATTCTATTTTTTTCATTTTTAAATATTTTTTGTGCAGGCTCACAAAAATCAAATAAAAAAACAACTGACACTTTATCTATGAAAATTGTTTTAAAAAGCAACGGATTTAATGATGGTGAAATGATGCCCGCAAAATTTTCATGCGACGGCGAAAATGTTTCACCTCCGTTATCATGGGATTCAGTTCCAGAAAAGGCAAAAACATTCGCAATAATCTGCGATGACCCCGATGCACCAATGAAAACATGGGTGCATTGGGTGATATTCAATATTCCTTCAAATGTAAAAGAATTAAAGGAAGGAATGAAGAAGGACGCAGTTTTGGGAAACAAAATTATACAGGGTACAACTGATTTTGGTAAAAGCGGTTATGGCGGTCCTTGTCCTCCCGGTGGAACACACAGATACTTTTTTAAAATTTATGCATTGGATTGTGAAATGAATTTAAAAGCAGCTACAACAAAAGAACAACTCCTGAAAGCGATGGAAGGACATATATTAGCTCAAGGTGAATTAATCGGAAAGTATAAAAGAAAATAAAATTTTTATAAATGAGCATTTATTCTAAAATACTTGAAAACATTAAGAAAAATAAAAAGCAATTTGCTGTTTTAATTGACCCCGATAAATTAGAAAAAGAAGAAATTTCAAAAATTTCAAAAACCGCGATTGAGGCAGAAGTTGATTTTTTCTTTGTTGGCGGAAGTTTACTCACTAATGATAATTTTGCTCACTGCATTAAAATTTTAAAGCAAAATTCTGAAATTCCTGTATTGATTTTCCCCGGAAATAATTTACAGATAAACCAAAATGCTGACGGAATACTTTTCCTTTCGCTTATTTCGGGCAGAAATGCTGAAATGCTTATCGGGAAGCACGTTATTGCTGCCCCGTACATCAAAGCATTTGGACTCGAAACTATTCCTACCGGTTATATGCTTATTGACAGCGGAAAAGCAACTACCGCTTTATACATGAGCAATTCATTTCCTATTCCTTGTGATAAAGATGAAATTGCAATGTGTACAGCAATGGCAGGAGAAATGCTCGGTTTGAAAATGATATATATGGATGCCGGAAGCGGTGCTGCAAGTACAATTTCAACCAAAATGATTTCAAAAGTAAAACAAAATATTTCTGTTCCTTTAGTTATAGGTGGAGGAATAAAAACTCCCGAAAAAGCCGTTGAATGCTGTAAAGCTGGTGCCGATATTATTGTGGTTGGAAATGCAATTGAAGAAAACTTTCCGCTCATTAGAAATATTTCTGATGCTTTGAAAATGGTATAATTTGCTGCTGGATTTATACCAATCTTAGCTCAAAAGCACAAAACTAACAGGTTTTTAATCTGTTGAGCCAATCTCCTGACAGAGTCGTCAGACCTGTCAGAGTTTATAAGGTATCATAAATTTTTATCAATATTTTCTTGCTAAATCTTTATCCAGCACGTAAACACAAATTTGTTTTGCTCCGTCTTGCGTATAGCCGAATTTACATTTAAGATTTGTGATAAGCATTTTAATTTCCTTTTTGAGTTTTTCGTCATAAGCATTGAAAGTTTGCGAGCCGAAATCTATTATTCCCCTGCGGAAATTAGCGTTATCAATATATGGAGTTAAAGAATTTTCTTTCAAGTTTCTTGTAAATTTGCTCAAAAGATTTTTGTATTGTTCGGTATCAGTGATTTTCTTTCCCTGAAGTTTTATTTCCTGCGATAATGTTTTTGAAACATATTCGCTTTGCATATCTTTTCTGAATTGTATTCTTTGTTCTTCCGAGCTTGTTGTTCCGAGAAACATTGCTTCAAAGTTTTTGAAAAAATTATCAGTGATTTCAATTAAGTGTCCTGTATTAGTACATTTAACAGTTTCGCCAATTTCATAATTTATTGCAAACAGGTAATCCTGAATATCGTTTGAAATCTGGGTTTCGTTGAAATAATACATTGCTTCTTTCACTTCCTGCAATACATTGAAATCATATAAGTCCTCAAGCGATTGAACAAATCCATCGGGAATGTAATCAGTAAGCTTTTCGCTGTCTTGCAGGAAAAATGATTTTACCATATCCATTGTTATAGGTTTTCCTGTTTTTGTGTATTTTGAAATGAAAGAATTAAAAACATTAAGTGATTGACGCCCTGAAATGCCTCTTGTACCTTCATTTTCAGAATCGGCAATTATTTCTTTTCTTGTTTGCCTGTCGAAAGTTTTTATATCTTCTTCGGAAAGCCATGTGGGTATTTTGCCGGTATAAATGTCCATTTTCAATAACAACAAATTTCTGTCGATATATTTTCTGTATTTCTCAGAATCCTGTATCCATCGATTTATTGAGGGTGAATCTAAATTTAATCTTGTGGAAACAATAATTTTTGCAAAATTACTTAATACTCTCGGTAAAAATTTTGAAATAGCCGATTCGCCGAATTTGTTTTTATAAATTTCAACTTCGGTATTATAATCAAGAATATAAGGAATATTAACGGTAATAATTCTGTCCTGAAATGATTTTACATTTTCATAATGTCGTTTGTCTTCAGGATTTATCAAGCCAACGAATAAAGTTTTTATTCTTTCTTCAACAAGCTCAACTTTGTGAATTCCATCACTTATTATACCGTGCAAAGCCATCAATCTTTCCACGTTGTGTTCTTTGATGTCCATGATTGTATGAACGCCGTTATTAGTGCTTGCGAGATGAGAATGAATATATTTTATTTCATCGTTTTTAAATAATTCATTTATATTTTTTTGCAATGTGGGATTTGCTATCGGATTTTTAAGAACCTCATCTCCGGGATTATAAACGCTTATGCCGCTTCCGAATTGCCTGCTGAAATCCATTCTTCGTGCATTAATCATATTGAAAATTTCCAGCGGGTCACAAACTTTGTTTATTAAATTATTATAAATAGAGCTGCAGATATGGCAAGGCGAATCCTTTAATATCCATTCAAATTCTTTATCATTAAAAATTTTATTTTTAAATTTTTCATCAGAAATAAGTTCATCAATAAATTTTTTTCTGAATGCCTTTGGTATTTGAAGAATAGGATGGTCGTGGCTCGGACATGAAATATCCAAAAACTTTTTCGGATGAGTAGTTTTCAGATATTCTTCTGATGATTGCCTATCATTGTTTTTACTTATTTCTTCTTTGCAAAAAAGATTTATTTGATTTTGAAATTCCTGAAAATTGGTGATTTTATCAACATCTAATCTCCAGTATGTTTCAAACATAAAACCTTCAGGAGCTTTTGTATATGATTCGAGTTTCAGAAGAAGATTATTAAGAAAAGTACTTTTGCCGCTTCCCGGAGGTCCTTCAAAAAGATAAATATGATTGTTTTGTATTCCTTTTTTAAAACTTTTTGCAAGATTAATGAAACGATTTGCAAACAAGCGGTCGGCAAAGAAAGGGTCATCACAATCCTTTACAAACATTTTTGAAAAATCATATTGAACAAAACCTATTGAATCATTTGAAACCTCATATTCATCTTTACCTTCAGGGACATAGTAATTAACCATATCGTAGAATAACTGAAAAATATTTCTGAGTGCGAGTTCGGGCTGGTCTGCCACGTAATAAAGAAAATCGTTAAAGAGAATCGGCAACCGGTTTTCTTTTTCGCGAATATCATTGCTCAGGTTTATCAATACTTCGAGGCGTTTACCTCTACCTTGAACATCTTCGAAATTTTCGATTTTTTTTACTTTTATTTTTTTCTTCGGCTTTGCCATAAATTTTGTGTTTTATATTGTAAAGATATTATTTATGCAAAATAACTCCAAATAAATTTTATCTTCCTTTTTCAAATATTAAAAATCAAATTTACTTACTTTATTTTGAAGTACATTTAAATTCTTTGTTAATTTTGTTAATGATAAAACGATTTAATATGTCAATAAAAAAAATCATTGTAGTGATATTTATTTTAATTATAATTTTAGCTATGGCTTGGTTATTCAGGAGTCGTGGTTATTTAAAAAAAATATATATTGAATCACGAACTGAGTTGAAAATACCTTATTACACGGGTAAAGGAACAGCATCAAACATAAGCTTCAATAATATAAACTGGGTTCATAGAGTTGACGGCATTCAACGCTATTTTGAAGTTTGCGAAAAATATAACGGAATTGAAATTGATGTAAATTTTGATAGCAAAAAAAATTGTTTTGATGTATTTCATGCGCCAAAACCATCAATAAATCTTTGTTTGGATGACTTGATAAAAAACATTAAAAATCCCGAAGAAACTTTTTACTGGTTGGATTTTAAAAATCTTGATTCCACTAATTACATTGAAGCTTTGAATAATCTCAATGGTATTTGCAAAAAATTTAATATAAAAAACAATTTAATAGTTGAATCTTCAAATCCTGTTTTACTAACACATTTTACCGATTCGGGATTTTATACAAGCTATTATATTTTTACTTTCAACCCTTTTACTATTTCAGATTCTCTCGCAAATGATTATTATAAAAAAACATGTGCGATTCTTGATAAAAGCAGAGTATGCGCAATATCAAGTTATTCGGAGCAGCTTGTTTTTATGAAACATTTTCCCAATTACGATTTTTTAATATGGAACCTTGAAAGTAATAAATTCTGGAATAATTTCTTTTATAAAAGATATAAGTCAATAAAGAATGTAAAAGTAATTTTGGTTAAAGACATTACGAAAAGCTATATATGAGAATATTTGAAAGAAAATATGATTTGGCATTTATTTTATATGCGGTGTGCTTTCCTGTAATTGCATGTTTATATGCAGATGGCATCACGGTTAATGATTTTATATTAAGGTTAGCTTTATCTTTATTAATAGGAGCATTTGTTTATCTTATTTCACTTAATTTTGATGGAATAAGCAGAAAAATATTTTTATCATTATTTTATATTGTTGTCATAGTTCCTTCTATTATTGTTTTATCATACATAATAATTGACGGAACTCTGATAAAAGGTTCAAATTTTTTTATAGTATTTGAAACAAATTTTAATGAATCATCCGAGTTTGTGAGTGGGTATTTATCTGCAAAAGCAATAATCATATTACTGATTTACGTTTTGCCTTCGGTTGCTTATCTTGTCTTTTCGAAAAAAAGTATTCTCGGTTTCGGAAATAAAAAGCTTATTTCATTCGCAATCATAAAAAATAAAAAATTGTTAATATTAAAGTATAAATACACTGGAATTGCTTTATTGTTATGCCTTGTTTTTTTTTTAAAAAATGAAAATATTGCAAAAAATAATTACACTCTGGATTTCTATAGAAGCTTTTATTATTTCAGAAAAATAATAATAAAATATAAAGAATATGAAAGCAAAAGAAATGTAAAAAATTTTATTGTTACAACTTCTTTGCCAAATAATGAAGACAAGACATTTGTGATTATAATTGGAGAGGCGTTATCAAAACATCATTTGTCTTTATATGGATATAAAAGAAAAACAAACCCCTTACTTGAAAAAATTAAAAACGAACTTCTCGTTTATAATGATGTGATTTCTCCGCACACACATACACTTGAAGTGATGAGATGTTTATTAACTTTTGCCGATAATGAAAATATAAAACCTTACTTTGAAAAACCTTCAATAATTGAATTATTTAATAATGCTGGCTTCGAAACATATTGGCTCGAAAATCAGATTTCCGTGGGTAAATGGGAGAATACAGGAATAATTTCAAAAAAAGCAAAACATTTTTATATAACAAATTCTGATGATACATGGTTTTATAATAATTCTATTTTTGATGAAATCGCACTTAAATATCTTGATAAAATTTTAACAGATAAAACAAAGAAGAATAAAATGATTTTTATTCATTTGATGGGAAGTCATCCAATATATGATAAAAGATATCCTCCTTTTTTTGCGGCTTTTGATAACAATAAAAATTTATATCTGGTAAAAGATAATTTGAAAAATGACGAAAAAAAGATTGTTAATGAATACGATAATTCGGTATTATATAATGATTTTGTGGTTTCATCAATTATCGGTAAAATTAAAAAATCCGAAAAATTTTCATTTGTACTTTATATGCCCGACCATGGAGAAGAAGTTTATAATTTCAGAGAATATTACGGACATACTTTTTCCCACAAGTCAAGTTATATGTGTGAAATACCTTTTATACTATGGCGTTCGGAAGAGTTTAAAAAAGAAGTTGCTATTTCTGTTGACACAACAAGACCATATTCAACTGAAAATTTAATATACTCTGTATCCGATTTGGCAAAATTAAATTATAAAGATTATGATGCCGGCAAAAGCATATTTTCCGAAAAATTTATAGTAAGAGAAAGAAAAGTAGGGGAATTAAAATATGAAGAACTAAAAGCAAAAACGCAATTACAGTGCAAAAAATAATAGAATTATTGCCAAACCCTGCAAGGGTTTTAAACCCTTGCAGGGTTTGGCAATTATAAACTAACCTATAATTTCCTCTAAAACTTCATCTTTTTCTATTCGCAGATTTTCGATAATAAAATTTTGTCTTTCGGGAGTATTTTTGCCCATGTAATAACTGAGAATCGCATCAACGGAATCATCTTTCCGCATGATGACAGGGTCGAGACGCATTGATTTTCCAATAAATTGCTTGAACTCATCGGGTGAAATTTCACCGAGACCTTTAAATCGAGTAATTTCGGGTTTTACACCAAGTTTGTTTATTGCATTTGTTTTTTCTTCATCAGAATAACAATAAATTGTTTCTTTTTTATTTCTCACTCTGAACAGTGGCGTTTGCAAAATGTACAAGTGTCCGTTTTTCACAAGGTCGGGAAAAAACTGAATGAAAAAAGTAATAAGCAGCAGGCGGATATGCATTCCGTCAACATCGGCATCAGTGGCAATTATTATATTGTTATATCTTAAATTTTCAAGGTCTTCTTCAATATCCAATGCACTTTGCAAAAGGTTGAATTCTTCATTTTCGTAAACGATTTTTTTCGACATTCCGAAACAATTCAGTGGTTTCCCTTTTAAGCTGAAAACTGCCTGAACATTCACATCGCGCGCTTTTGTAATTGAACCGCTTGCTGAATCTCCTTCGGTGATAAACAATGTTGAATCGAGCCGGTCATCGTGATTTGTATTGTAATGAGTGCGGCAATCACGAAGTTTTTTATTATGAAGATTTGCCTTACGTGCAGTTTCACGCGATATTTTTTTAATGCTTGCAATATCTTTTCTTTCTTTTTCCGATTGAAGAATTTTTCCCAGCAGTGCTTCCGCAACATCGGAATGAATATGAAGATAATTATCCAATTGTCGTTTTACAACATCATTGATATAATTTCTCACAGTAGTGCCGTTCGGCTCCATCAATGTTGAACCGAGTTTTGTTTTTGTCTGTGATTCAAAAACCGGCTCATGAACTTTAACGCTTATTGCTGCAATTATTGAAGTTCTTATATCCGAAGGGTCAAAATCTTTTTTATAAAATTCGCGGGTTGTTTTTACAACAGCTTCTCTGAAAGCTGCCTGATGCGTGCCACCTTGCGTTGTATGTTGTCCGTTTACAAATGAATAATATTCTTCACCATATTGACTTGTTAAATGAGTCATTGCAAATTCAAAATCATTTTCAACAACATGAATAATCGGATAAATCAGAGAACTGCTGATATTTCTTTCGAGCAAATCGGCTAATCCGTTTTCTGAAATAAATGAATTACCATTATAATTTATTGTGAGTTGCTTATTCAGAAAAACATAATTCCAAATAAGGTTTTCAATATATTCATTGAAAAAATGATATTTCCCGAATATATTTTCGTCGGGAATAAAAGAAATTATTGTTCCGTCATCCAAATCACATTTGTGTTCTTTTTCTTCTTTTATAACATCTCCCTGCTGAAATTCCACAATCTTGGTTCTTTTATCCCGTATTGCCTGCACGCAGAAATAACTCGACAAAGCATTAACAGCTTTTGAACCAACACCATTCAATCCTACTGTTTTTTTAAAAACTTTTGAGTCGTATTTGGCACCTGTATTTATTGATGAAACGCAATCTATAACCTTGCCAAGCGGAATACCCCTGCCATAATCTCTTATGGTTACTTTATTTTCTTTAATTGAAATATCTATTTTTTTCCCGTAACCCATTATAAACTCATCAATTGCATTATCAATGGTTTCCTTAATGAGCACATAAATACCGTCATCATGGGAAGAACCGTCTCCAAGCTTTCCGATATACATTCCGGGACGAAACCGTATGTGTTCTTTCCAGTCAAGCGATTTTATACTATCTTCTGTATATTTTTCAACAATCATGACTTTTTTTTGCAAAGATAGTTAAATCCAAATTTAAAATTAAAGTAAAAATTTATTGAATTTTAAGAAAAATTCAATGTAAAATAACGTGAGTTAGAAATTATAAATATTAAAATTCAAAAGTTTAATTTAAGGAAATTATTAAATTTTGAGGAAACTCCAAAAAAATCAACAATTAAACGATTCGGTAATTTAAAGTATAAAAATAAATAACTTTGTATCCTTTTTTTAAAACTTAAACTTTTAAAATTATGGCAAAAATAAATTTTGGCGGAACAATTGAAAACATTGTTACCAGAGAAGAATATCCTTTAGAAAAAGCAAGAGAAATTCTTAAAAATGAAATTGTGGCTGTTATAGGTTATGGTGTGCAGGGACCTGCGCAGGCATTGAACATGAAAGACAACGGCGTGAACGTTATAATCGGGCAAGCACCTGAATTTAAAAAGGACTGGGACAAAGCAATTGCCGACGGCTGGGTACCCGATAAAACTTTATTTTCAGTTGAAGTTGCTGCGACTAAAGGAACAATTGTAATGTATCTTGTTTCCGATGCAGCTCAAAAAATTTTATGGACTAAATTAAAATCGTGTCTTAAAAAAGGCGATGCACTTTATTTTTCACATGGTTTTTCCATCACATACAAAGAACTTACAGGTGTCGTTCCTCCGGCAGATATTGATGTTATTATGATTGCACCAAAAGGATCTGGAACAAGTGTTCGCAGGAATTTTCTTGCAGGCACAGGAATAAATTCGAGTTATGCAGTATTTCAGGATGCAACGGGCAGAGCCGAAGAACGAACTATTGCCCTCGGGATAACCATAGGTTCGGAATATTTATTTCCTACAACTTTCCTGAGAGAAGTTCATAGCGACCTAACAGGCGAAAGAGGCGTGCTTATGGGAGCTCTTACCGGCATCATTGAAGCACAATATCAAACACTAAGAAAAAACGGGCATACTCCGAGTGAAGCATTTAATGAATCGGTTGAAGAGCTTACACAAAGCTTGATTCGTCTTGTTGATGAAAACGGCATGGACTGGATGTACGCCAATTGCAGTGCCACTGCACAAAGAGGAGCACTCGACTGGCGGCATAAATTCCGCGAAGCTGTTCTTCCTGTGTTTGACAAGCTTTATGAAAGTGTGAAAACAGGTAAGGAAGCTCAAATTGTTATTGATAAACTTAGCAGCCCCACTTACCAGAATGACCTTGCAAAAGAGTTAAAAGAAATGCACGATTCGGAACTTTGGCAGGCAGGTGCAGCAGTGAGAAAATTACGTCCATAAATTTTTATAGTTGTCTTTTGGTAGTTGTTAGAAAAAATTGTGAATTGTTTTATTGTTAAAATTGTCCCATCAGTATACGAATGTTTAATTTTTTTTGTTATTCATTTTTTTTATCTTTACAATGTTTAAAATTATTTTACTTTGCCCGAAAGTAACTACAATATATTAGTAAACAAACTTGATGAGTTCATACGAAAGTATTATAAAAATCAGCTTATTCGTGGAAGTATTTATTTTTTTTCTACTGCAATTTTATTTTTAATAATTATCGCAACTGTCGAATATTTCGGACATTTCGGAGCAACAATAAGGACAATTATTTTTTACACTTATATTATTTTAAATGCTGTAATTATTACAAAACTTGCTGTAATTCCATTATTAAATCTTAATAAAATAGGAAAATTCATTTCGCACAATCAGGCGGCAGCAATTATCGGAAGCCATTTTGCAGAGGTGCATGATAAACTTCTAAACATTCTTCAGCTTCATGAAATTTCAAAAATTTCTCAAAAACAAAAGGAGCTTATCGAAGCAAGCATACGCCAGAAAATAAAAGAAATAAAGCCCATTCCGTTTACGCTTGCAATAGATTTAAAACAAAACATAAAATATCTGAAATATGCACTCATTCCTGTTTTGGTGATTTTCTTCACTTTGTTTTCATCTACAAAGGTTATTCAAAAAGGCACAACACGAATTATTTCGCACAATAAATATTTTGAAGAAGAAGCACCTTTTAGATTTCAGGTTTTAAATAATAAACTTGAAACAGTTCAGCAAAAGGACTTTGAGCTTGATGTAAAACTTACGGGAAACGAAATTCCCGAAAATATTTTCATCGAAACCGGCAAAACACAATTCAAACTTGAAAAAGAAAACACCGTTCTTTTTCATTTCACTTTTAAAAGTCCGTTGAAAAATATAAAATTCAGATTTACTGCCGACGGTTACGAATCACGGGAATATGAACTTAAAGTATTGCCAAATCCCATTGTGCTTAATTTTCAGATTTTTCTGGATTATCCGAAATATTTAAACAAGAAATCCGAAACACTTAATAATACAGGTGATTTACTTATTCCCGAAGGAACAAAAGTTACATGGAAATTTCTGACTAAAGACACGAAAATTCTGAGAATAGGATATAAAGACAGCGTAATTTCGATAAAACCTTCGGATGAAAATCACTTTGATTATACGCGTCAAATCAGGGAAAATCTGAATTATAAAATTTCAACAACAAATGATTTTGTGAACAATAGTGATTCCATAACTTATCTTATAAATGTTATTTCCGATGCTTATCCTGTTATAAAAGTTGACGAATTCAAAGATACGCTGTCGCTGAAACGTCTTTATTACAAGGGAAACTTAAAAGATGATTATGGTTTCAGTAAACTCACTTTTAATTACAGGTATTTAAAACGCGAAGATTCTTTATCTACCGATGTTTCCAAAAAAATAATTTCAAAAAATATTATTATAAGTAATTCCATTACTCAGCAGGACTTTTACTATTACTGGGATTTGAATACAGTTGATATTTCACCCGGTGATGAAGTAGAATATTATTTTGAAGTTTGGGACAATGATGGTGTGAATGGCAGTAAATCCGCCCGTTCCGAAAAACTTATTTATAAAGTTCCTTCGCTAAAAGAATTAAATGAAAGTGCTTCGAAAAATAATGACAAGCTTAAACAGGATTTGGAAAACAATATCGCGCAAACAAAAAAGCTTCAGAAAGACATTGAAAATTTACGCCTTGATTTATTGCAGAAAAAAAACCTCGACTGGAACGACAAAAATAAGCTTAAGGATATAATCAGCAGACAAAATGAACTTCAAAAAAGTATTGACAATGCTGAAAAAGAAAATAAAGAAAATAATATCCGTCAATCCGAATCAGGCAAAACCGATGAAAGAATTCTTGAAAAACAAAAACAACTTGAAGAATTATTTAAAAATGTGATGACCGATGAAATGAAAAAGCTCATGGAAGAAATTCAGAAATTGCTTGACAAGGTTGATAAAAACGAAATACAGCAGATGCTTGAAAAAATGCAGTTGTCAACAAAAGACCTTGAAAAAGAAATTGACCGTAATCTTGAAATTTTCAAACAACTTGAATTCGAACAAAAACTCCAGCAGAATATAGACAACTTGAAGGACATGGCAAAAAAGGAAGAAAATCTTTCAAAAGAAACCGATAAAAAAAATCCGGACAACAAGCAACTTGAAGAAAAACAAAAAGACATAAATAAAGATTTCGAAGATTTTAAAAAAGACATGAAGGAGCTTGAAAAGAAAAATCAGCAACTTGAAAAGCCAAACAATTTGAAAAATACCGACGCCAAACAAAATGAAATACAACAAGAAATTAAAAACAGCACAGAACAACTTGAAAACAAAAAGAACAGCAAGGCATCACAATCGCAGAAAAATGCTTCCAATAAGATGAATGAGCTATCAGAGCAACTTGAACAGATGCAGAAAGAAATGGAGGAGCAAAATGATGCAGAAGATGCCGAAGCGCTGAGAGAAATTCTTGAAAACCTTCTCAGGGTGTCATTTTCGCAGGAAGCTCTTATGAACAAGTTGAATAAAACGAGTATTAATGACCCTCAATATCCAAAAATCATGCAAGAGCAGAAAAAGCTCAAAGATTATTCCCAAATGATAGAAGATTCGATGTATGCATTAAGCAAGCGTCAGGTCCAACTTCAATCTGTAGTAAATCGAGAAATAAGCTCCATAAACATAAATATTGGCAAGGCAATTGGATTTCTTGAAGCCCGTAATTCTTCAATGGCAAGCAGTCGTCAGCAGTATGTTATGACTTCGCTTAATAATCTTGCATTAATATTGGACGAATCGCTAAAACAGGCACAAATGAAAGCTTCATCAAAGAAATGCAAGGGCAATTGTAAGAAGAGCGGGATGTGCAGCAAACCAGGTTCGCAAAAGTCGAGTATAAGTTCGGTACGGCAGATGCAGCAAGAATTAAACAAACAAATTCAAAAACTTAAGGAAGAGCTTGAAAAACAAGGGAACTTAAAAAGCCCGAAACAAAATAATCAAAAAAGCGGAATGAGCGAAAAAATTTCTAAATTAGCTGCTGAACAAGAAGCTTTGCGTAATGAATTGCAAAAATTAAGTCAAGAGTTAAAGGATAATCCTAAAGGCAATTCTGGCGAGATTGAAAAGATTGCAAAGCAAATGGATGAGACAGAAACAGATTTGGTAAATAAAATTTTATCAAACGAAACTTTAAAGCGGCAACAAGAAATTTTAACACGTCTTTTGGATGCCGAAAAAGCTGAAAGAGAGAGGGGTGAAGAAGAAAAAAGAGAATCGAGGGAAGCAAAAGATGAAAATTATAGTAACTTTTTTAAAAAATTTAAGTATAATTATATAAAAATAAATGAAACGGAGTTGCTGAAAACAGTTCCACCTACATTTAATATTTTTTATAAGAATAAAGTAAACGAATATTTTAATAATTTTGGGCTAAAGTAAAAAATGATAATCACCGATAAGCATAATATAGAATTCAGCGCTTCGTTAAATAATATTTCGTTGGTTGAAAAGTTTGCAGAAGAACTCTGTGACTATTTCAATGTAAATAACGATTATTATGGAAATATTCTTATCGCACTTACCGAAGCCGCCAGCAATGCTATAATTCACGGCAATAAATCCGATGCAAACAAAAATGTCTTTATATCTTTTCAGGCAAAAAACGGTTGTTTGTCATTTACAGTAAAAGACCAGGGCGAAGGTTTTGATTTCAATAACATTCCCGACCCTACCGACCCCAATAATGAAAACGAAAATGCCGGCAGAGGTATTTATCTTATAAAATCACTTTCCGATGAAGTTAACTTTCTCGAAAACGGCAGAGTTGTTGAAATAAATTTTAAAATCACAAACATCAACAACAGCCTATCTACAAAACGCATACAGCAATATCAAAAGCATTTGCAGGAAAAGAAAGTTGGAGCGAAAAAGAAATAACAAGAATAATATTCTTAAATAAAAACCTTTGCGGAATTAGTGCAAAGGTTTTTTTATTTTGTTGTTCGTAGAACCCTTTGATTTTCTACTTTGCAATAATATAAATGCTTTTGAGTGAAAAGAAAAAGGTCTGATTGTTGATTTTAACAATCAGACCTGTGGGTTGTCCGTAGAGCCATTAGTTCGAACCGATTTGTTAGTGATCTGAAGATAATATGTGGAATTACTGGTTAATAAGCATTCATTATTTTATTTTGAATTACTAATATCCTCACAGGAAAATAAATAATTTTATTAATAAATTTATTTGTACTTTAGTAGCATTGATTGCTTAAGCATAAGCGGTTGACGGTTAATAATTAAAGAAAGCATCAAATGAAAATAATCTTTTACATTTTATTTTTTTTTAATTTAAGTTTTGTTACACAAGCTCAAGTTCGAGTATGGACAAATGAACAGCTTTCTGCGGCTAATACTGCCAAAAACGCCAATTATTTAACACAAGCTGAAAGGGATGTTATTTTATATATAAATTTAGCAAGATTATATCCTCAACAATTTTTAAAAAATGAAGTAATAAAATATCAGAGTCCTCCTAAATACGGTCATATTCAGGAAAATTCAAAATACATGAAAGCATTAATAGCAAATCTAAAAACAAGAAAACCTGTTAAAGCTCTTTTTCCTAGTAATGAGTGTTATGAGAATGCTAAATGCTTTGCAAAAGAGTCCGGAGATGCGGGTTATGAAGGACATGAAAGAAAGAAATGCCCCCGGAAAAACTTTGCAGAGTGTTGCTCGTATGGAATGGAAACTGGTAGGGATATTGTAATGCAATGGCTGATTGATTTAGATGTTCCGGAATTTGGACACAGGGAAATCTGTTTGGATAAAATGTTTACTAAAGTTGGAGTAAGCATACAATATCATAAAAAATGGGGTAAATGCGCTGTCGCTGAATTCCATTGATAAAAATTAATGAATATTAGTTACTATATATATTATGTTCATTATAAATTTATATAAGCATGAAGAAATTATTTATTAAAATTTCATTATTAAATTCGATTTTATTTTTTTGTTGTTTTAATTTGTTTTCTCAAATGGATTCTGAATATGCATTATTCAATTTACGAATGCAATCAAAGGCATATAATGAAAATGGAATATATGGCGTATCTCGGTCGAAATGCGAAAGTGAATCTGAGCATATAGTTAAATCGTTAAAAGATTTTGAGCAGAACACGGGATATTCTGTTGTTTTTGATGCTGAAAGTTTCTGGAAAAAACGAAATTTATGGAGCGATAACACAATATACAGGTATTATAAATTTGGCGATTATCTGGGAAAAGAAGATGGTTATTGCGAACCATACAGAACAGGTAATGAAGTTAAATTATATAATAATATTAAAAACTGGATTGTAAATCGTAAGCCCGGAGAAAGCCTGAGCATGGAAGAAATGCTGAAAATGGGCTTGAAGTCTTGTGTTGAACAAAATAATAAAGTTAATGTTCAGGAAGCATTATTAACAATACATAATGTGGTTCGTCTGCTTGCCAGGCCAACTCAGTGGAGCAATGATGTTGAAGGTGACTTTGGTCATCCCAAAACAGATCCTGTATATCCTATACTTCAAGATATAAGAGGAGTTGAATCAACAGAAGGAAAATCTATTGCTGAGCTTATGTTTAATAAAAACGGCAGATATTCTTCTTCCATGAGGGCTGAACATGTTAATGACTGGACAAACGATTTATTTGCCAAAGGCGAAGGAGGTATTTTCGAAATGCGTGAAGGTACTGAGTATGCTGCAAAATCAATGGGTGCAAATAATCCAAAAGCATGTGCAGGTGCGGAAGCAAAATGGAATGGCGGATGTCATTATTATTATTGGATGGGAGCATTGGCTAGAACTACAATGAATCAGTTGTCTGTAATATATGGCGGAACCAACGAGGAAGAGTTAAAATTGAATGAAAGCTATCAAGTTAAAGGAACCGACTTGCAGGGAATTACTGAAGTTAGCCATTTATACTGCGGTGCAGCATTGGGTTCTGAACTGGAAAAACGCAATAAAGACATAACATCGGAAACAATAAATGTAGAACCGGTTAAAACTGAAAATCAACCCGAAACTTCTAAAATTTCAGACTTTACAGGTATTTATGCTTCAATTAATACATATAGGGGTAATTCTGAAAGTGAAATACAAATAACTCATAAAAGTAAAACAATAAATATTAAAATGTTAAACTCAGGGAAGTCTCAATTTATTAATATATATGGAACATTGGCAGAAGTTGAACCGGAACTGGATTATACAAATGAGTTTAAGGGAAAATTAGTGTATGTTTATGCTGATGATAATTCCAAAACAGGTTATTCTCTCGAAACTATAATAATACTTTCTACTGCAGATTCTCGTCAATATGGTAGTATGCGTATATTAGTAAAAGGGAGTATAAATGGATGGTATCAGGGAAAACCTGATGGACCGCCTGATAATGACTGGAAGAATTTGTTTTATGAGAAAAAAAAATAACCTCAAACTTTTTATTGCTACTTTCTGCTGTTTGCCGAATAATTCTTATTTTCATCTAATTTACCATAAAAATTGTAATACTTCCATGTTCCACTCCTTTCTCCTTTCTCGTAAAATCCTTCGGCTAACTTTTCTCCATTAACATGAAATATTTGCCAGAAACCTATTTTTTTATTATTAAAATAATAACCTTTCTCACTATAAATTCCATTGGGATAAATGCTGTAATACTCACCTTCAAGATTACCATTTAACCATGTTTGTGATATTTTAATTTTGCCTTCTTTATTGTAAATTATTCTTTTGCCGTTAAGTTTATTTTTTTCATAAGAACTTTCTGATATCAATTTTCCTTCAGAATAGTACTTGCAAACACCGTTCTTTTCACCATCTTTATATTCTTTCTCAAATACAAGTTCGTTTTCTATAGAATAGTTATACCATTTACCATTTAATTTATCATCAATATAATTTTTAGAATCACTTAAGATTCCGTTGTCATACCAGTATTTCCATAGTGATTCTTTTTTGCCTTCTTTAAATAATCCTTGTATTTTGATTTTCCCATTTTTGTGATAATGAGTTTCAAACCCCTCTCTTTTGTTATTTACATAATTTGAAATAACTTCAAGTTGACCGTTATCATAATAAAAAGTCCATTTTCCATTTGGTTCCCCTTTTATATAATTACCTTGCGATTTTAATTGTCCGTTGGGATGATAATATGTGTTTGTTTCATTTCTAAGTCCGGTAACAAGAAATTCAACAGCTTTAAGTTGTCCGCTTTCATAATAGTATTTCCATTGGCCATTCTGCTTGCCATCCAAATAATTTCCTTGTGATTTTATTTGCCCGTTTTCATAATAATATGTTGTTTCACCATTAAGAAGGCCATCTTTAATATTCTCTATTGTATTTAAATTACCATCTTCAAACCAATATTTCCATGTTCCTGTTTTTTTTCCATTATCATAGCTGCCACTGGCTTTTAAATTTCCATTGCTATAGAAATACTTCCATAAACCTTGATTATTACCATTTTTATCTTTTTTGCCTTCTTCTTTCTGAGCTGAAAGAGAAAAAGAAATTAGCATTATAAATGTAAAAAAGGAATAATAAAGAAACTGGTTTAACCTATTAACTATGTTATTTTTTATCATCTTTAATAATATCTTACTTCTAATATTATAAGTTTTCAAAACCCTAAAAATTATAGCGGTGCACAAAACAGAAAAAGTAATTTAACAAAATTACTGAAAAATATTTTACTCCTCAAAAATAAAAATATAGTTCCCTGTATTTTATTTGCAACTATAAGTTTGCTCACGGTTGAAAATAATTATGTTTATAAACAGAATATTTGCCCTCTTTCTCGCCCCCTTAAAAAAAATAACCTTTGTAATTAATTAAATTACAAAGGTTTTATTTTCAACTTGTTGTCCGATCAGGGGTCGAACCTGAACTCTTCTGATCCAGAGACAGACGTGTTGCCAGTTACACCATCGGACAATTAAGTTTACAGTTAAAAAAAATTTAGTTTTCAGTTTAAATTTGGAAATATTAACAACTAACTGTTAACTATTATATGCCCATTTTAAATAAATAGAGCCCCATGTAAATCCACCGCCAAAAGCCGAAAGTATAATATTATCTCCTTTTTTCAGCTTTTTTTCCCATTCCCACAAACACAAAGGAATAGTAGCGTTAGTAGTATTTCCATACTTTTGAATGTTAATCATTACTTTATCTTTGTTGACTCCCATTCTGTTTGCAGTAGCATCAATAATTCTGAGATTTGCCTGATGCGGTACAACCCAAGCAACATCATCAGATTTCAGATTATTTTTTTCCATTATTTCAGCTGAAACGTCAGCCATGTTTTTAACGGCAAATTTAAAAACTGGTTGTCCTTCCTGATAAATATAATGTTCTCTTGCATCAACAGTTTCATGAGAAGGTGGTTTAACGGAACCACCGGCTTTCATGTGTAAATGTATTCTTCCGAAGCCATCTGATTTTAAAATAGAATCAATTATACCATAGCCCTCATTATTAGGTTCGAGTAGAACAGCTGTACCTGCATCACCAAAAAGAACACATGTCTGGCGGTCGGTATAATCGGTAATTGATGACATTTTATCAGCACCAACAATAATAACTTTTTTATATAAACCGCTTTCTATATATTTAGAACCGGTAATAAGTGCATAAATAAATCCTGAACAAGCAGCATTTAAATCAAAACTAAATGCGTTTTTAATTCCTACTTTATCGGAAATAATATTGGCTGTTGCAGGAAATAACATATCGGGTGTAACAGTTGCACAAATTAGCAAATCTATTTCATCCGGAGAAACACCTGTTTTTTCGAGCAGCGATTTAACTGCGCCTGCACCCATATCAGAAGTGCCTTTCCCTTCACCTTTTAAAATTCTTCTTTCTTTAATTCCACTTCGTGACATTATCCATTCGTCAGTTGTATCTACAATTTTTTCCAATTCCTGATTTGTAAGAATGTACTCGGGAAGAAATGAACTTATACCTGTAATTGCTGCTGTAATTTTAGACATTTTTGTTTAATTTTACTTTATACATAATTAAATGCATTTTTAATTTTTGCTGCTAATTTTGCTTCAAACACTTCCTTGGAAAGTTTGAGCATATTTTTAATAGCAGTTTCATTAGAAATTCCGTGACCAACGATAACTGTTGAATTTACTCCAAGAATTGCAGTTCCGCCATAGTTTTCATAATTGAATCTTTTAAAATAATCATCAATTAAGTTATGCTTTTGCATCATTCTGTAAAATCCTTCAGCTAATTTTAAAATAACATTACCTGTAAAACCATCACAAACTATAACATCAGCTTTATCTTTGAAGATATCCCTGCTTTCAATATTTCCAATAAAATTAAAATCTTTTGTTTCTTTCATCAACTTATAAGTTGACTGACACAGAAGGTTTCCTTTTTCTTTTTCTTCTCCGATATTTAAAAGTCCAACTTTCGGTTCCTTAATGTTATAAACATATTCGGCATATATTGAACCTAAAACGGCAAACTGGTAAAGAACTTCCGGCTTAGCATCAGGATTGGTTCCAACATCTAATAAAATACCAACACTGCCATTTTCTTTAGGAAGCATGGCAGTTGTGCAAGGTCTTAAAATTCCTTCAATCTGTTGTATGGAATACATTGAGCCAACAAGCATAGCGCCTGTGTTTCCGGCACTTGCGAAACTATCAATTTTATTGTTTTTAAGATAATGAAAACCCAATGCAATACTTGAATTCGGTTTTTGATTAAGAGCTTTGGTCGGAGATTCGCCCATAAGAATAACATCCGGGGCATGAATTATTTCGAAATAGCTTGAATCTGCATTGTGTTCTTTCAATTCTTTTTCGATAATAATTTTATCTCCAAAAAGTACTATTGTATCGGATGGCAGTTCTTTATGAGCTTGTATTGCACCACCAATTGTTGCTCTTGGGGCAAAATCACCACCCATAATGTCTAAACCAATTTTCATTTTAAAATAGATTTAAAAATTAATTGCTATTATTTTTTTCAATCACTAATTTTCCTCTATAATAACCGCATTCGCCGCATATTTTATGAGGCTGTTTTGCAGCTCCACAATTTGAACAAACAGTTAATGATGGCGCCTTGGCTTTATAATGTGTTCTTCTTTTATCTCTTCTTTGAGCAGAGTGTCTTCGTTTTGGATTTGGCATATTAAATTATTTTTATTTTTTTAATTATTGAAACTTATTTTTTTAAGAATTTCCCATCTTGAATCTGTAGAATTATAATTTGATAATTCATTTATTCTATTTATCATTTCCTTATTGCATAAGCTTTTCCCATTTTTAGCTTCAGGGTGAACTCGTTTTATAGGTATTAAAAGACAAATATATTCATATATGTAATTACTTATATCTATTTCATTTTGCGATTCTGAAATTGTTGATGTATCAAAACTCTCTTCGGTATTTTCATTTCCTATTTTTAATGTAAGAGATTCCTGTCCTTCAATGGGCTGATTATAATAATCCAGACATCTGTCGCACATTACCGTAACTTCTCCTGAGATAATAAATCTTAACAATAACAATTTTTCTTTTTTTTCAAGTTCTACATCTACTTTCACTTTACCATTTTTCACATCCGGATATTCATTTTTTTCAAAGAACCTATTGTCAATACAAAAACTATAATTGTGTTTCCCAATAGTTAACTTTTTATAATGCAATATAAATTGCTTAAAATAGTTCAATGCGATAACTTAAAAAAACGTGCAAATGTATAAATTATATTTTAAAAATAAAAAGTAAATCTCTTAAAAAAAATAATAGTTCTATCTCACAAATATTGCTGGAATTAAAAAAGACCTTGCATTTTTTTCAAGGTCTTTTTAACTTATTTATTAATTTGATTTGTTGTTATCTTGTAATGATTAATTTTGCAGTTGAAGATTTTTCAGTTGTTCTATATTCCAAAACATAAGTTCCGGATGACAAGCTGCTGCAATTAATTTCGGTATTGTGTTTTCCTTTTGTTTGTCTTGTCAAAACTATTGATTTAACAACTCTTCCCTGTAAGTCATAAACATTTATATTAACATCTGATGTATTTTGCAAAGTGTATGTAATAGTTGCAGAACTTGAAGCGGGATTTGGATAAACATCAAGAGAATTTTGTGTGGCAGATTTTCCTTTTCTATCTTCAACGCTCAAATAATTTCTTGCTTCAAACACACCTCTGCCGAGTGTACTTATATAAATAACTCCGGCATTGTTTGTCCAATATGGACTTTCGCCCACACTTGTTTGCTGTCTAATCATGTTAACAGGAATATGACAATTCAATTCACCGCCATTTTCATCTTCCCACACAGGCGAGGAATCCAATAAATTTGTAGTAGAAAAAACTCCGAAGTCAGTACCTACTAATGCCTTATCGGAATTCCACTGTAAAATAAGCGAACTGTATGCAGGAACTTTCAGAAGATTTCCTTGTTTTGAAGTGAATACTACATTTGGTACTGTATCTAAAGCATTATTTGAGTAATAAACATAATTAGTGTCACCGTAATTGCCTAAAGTTACTATTACATTATTTGTATCATTAGGGTCTGTTGATATTGAAGTAATAACTCTGTTGGGGAAATTCGCAATTGTTGCTGTATCCAAAGAAAAAGTGTCTGAACCAAAATAACAGTGCAAGGAATCTTCATATTGCAATAAATTAGTAATTCTATATAGTTTTCCTCTAGCGGTTCCTGCAAATAAAGTATTTCCATTTTTTGTTATTGCTATTGCAGTATAAGTGGTTTTAACCGGGTCGTTAGAGTCATAAATTTTACTGAATATTTTTATCCACCTTGTCAGATAACCTCCAAACATGAGTGGGTCTTTTGTCATCCATATATCACCGTTTCTTCCGATAAACATTTTTGATTGCACTACGTCCTGAAGCTTAATAGTGTCTTTATAATTAATCGGGGATTCAGAACTTAATACTATGTGGTTGAATGGAAAATCAAAATTTCTACTTTTTACATTAAATATAGTATCACCGGTAACATAAATTGAATCATTATCACTCACAGAATGTTGACTTTTTTTATTATTAATAAAAGTCACAGAATCTTTACTATAAAGATTATTAAAGCTTTCCCATAAAATATAAGGTGTAATATAACCCGATGTATTAACATTATTTCCCGTTGTACTGAAAGAAGTAAACTGTCCTCCTCTGTCCGGCGACCTGTATATATTTCCATAAGCAGTGGAAACCATCATTAAATTTCTATGAATTAAAGAAAATGCTGTATAGCCGCAATCGCTATAATCTGTCATGCTGGAATAAAAATTCTTTGCGCTTAGAGGAGTATTACCTTTTTTATTAAGATAAATTGCACCATTGGCTTGTGTTCCGGCGGCAACAAGTCCATCATAAGATTGTGAAATAGCAAGTGTTGCTGCAGTTTTGTAACCAATGTTTATCACTTTAAAATTAGCTCCTCCATCTGTTGATTTTGAAATACCGCCATCATCACCGATATAAATTATGTTGGGATTATTTTTATCAAATACATAAGTATGTTGGCTCGCATGCAAATAATAAGGATGAAGAGTAGATTCATTATATGATGATATTTTTAACCATGTATTGCCTGTTTCCCATTTCCACATATCTAATCCTCCGGCAAAAATTTTATTTGCATTTGTAGGATGAACTGCCAATGCGTTAGCATACCAGCCGTTGCTTCCATAAGGGTCAAATTGTGTACTTCCTCCGGGACCAATTACTGTCCATGTTTCTCCTTTATCGGTAGATTGATAAATATTACAAATTTTCCCATCATAAAGTGTTTGGCTTGATTTTTTTATTGCAGAACAATAAATATAGTTCGAGTTACTTGGAGCAATTGCAATTTCCAATCTTCCCACAATAAATCCAACGCCGCTTAATGGTAATTTTCCGGCTGCACTACCTGATTTACATACAAAACTTCCATCATCACCATTGGGAGAAATATAGAAAAAACATGTGTCGGGTTTTACAACTGCACAAGCTACACTGCCGTCAGAGCCAACTTCCACATCAGGTGCATTACCATTCAGATAATTTGCTGCATTATCTTTTGCATTTATCCAATTATTTCCGCCATCGGTGCTCATCATCAAACCCTTGTTGGTTGCTGCATATATCTTATCTGAATATCCTACACGCGGGTCAGCCACAATTTTATTTATGTATGCCCATGCTGCTCCACTGTCAATTGCGCTCGGTACTGTTGAAGCAAGTTGTGTAAAGGTAGTTCCACCATCAGTTGATTTCCAAACACCTTGTCCGACAATACCCAGTATCCTGTCGTAAACTGAACTTGTTGGCAAAGAAAAACCTTCTCCTGTGCCAAAATATATATCACCATTTGCTGCTTGTGTAATACAAGTTATTACAAGATTTTCAAAATTATTATATTGTGAACTTGAGCCGGTATAATTTACTTTCCACCATGTAACACCGCCGTTAACAGATTTCCATAATCCGCTTCCGCAGCTTCCGGCAAAGAGTACATTTGAATTATTTTTTGAAACCAGAATAGCTTTGGTTCTACCGCTGAAATTATCAGGACCCATTTCTTTCCATGTCAACCCGAGTGAACTTCGTGATGATTTTACAGGTGAATTTATTAATTGATTTTGCGCATTTATTACGTCAACAGCACTGATATTACCGGTAACCTGATTTGCCCTTAAAAGGTTAATGTAATCCAAAGAGGCTTTCACATTGAGAGAGGGCTCATCAGTTACTTCAGGATTTTTCTTTTTCTCGTTTGTATTTCTTGGGTCGGAAGCAAAAGCAATTGCTGAGAAAAACGTTGCAATAAAACTTAGTAATAAAATTTTCTTTTTCATCTGTTTAAATTTTGTAAGTAATTAATATTTCTGCTGTTAATTTGCTATTTTGGTTAATAAACTTTTTTAGTTACTCACTCCCGCAAAAGCCCACCTCTCAACCTGCTCGTGAATATCCATGCCTTTCTTCGTTGAAAACAGCACTGAATTTTTAATCATTTACGGTTTGTGCAACTTTTTTTAATTGCATGGATATTTCATATTAGTAATTTATATTTTGATTTTTTATTGATTTTCTGAAATTAGGTTCGCAAGATACAATTTTTTTAAAAAAAAATAAAAATTTATTAAAAATCACATTTTGTTTTCATAAATGAATTAGTAAAAATAGTTTGTAAACAAAATATTTAAAAGCATAAATCTGTTTTCGGTATAGATAAGTCAGTAAAAGATATGTTTTATCAAGTTAACGGTAAAATTTGCTTTAATAATTGATAGTATAAAACTAATAAACATTAAAAACTCAATAAAAAGCTCAGCTTATTTATCACATATTAATTTTTTAATAAACTCATCACCTTTAAGTATTCCATAATATCCGTTTTCGGTGCTGTTTTCATTATATTCTTTCACATTATCGGGAGATTTGTCGGAGTTATATATTAAAAACGGAACAGAATCATGAGTATGTGTTTTTATTTCACAGGGAGTGGCATGGTCGGGCAGTATGGCAATTGAAATTTTTTCATTTATTTTTTTAGTTTCTTCTACAATATATTTAACAACGCGTTTATCAAGATATTCAAGTGTTTTAATTTTTAATTCAACATTTCCATCATGACCTGCTTCATCTGATGCTTCGATATGAAGATATACCAAATCATATTTTTTTATTGCTTCAATAGTGGCTTTTGCTTTTCCTTCGTAATTTGTATCATATAATCCTGTTGCGCCTTTTACTTTTATCACTTCCATTCCTGCATAAACTCCAATTCCCTGAATTAAATCTACTGCCGAAATCACTGCACCTGTGAGTCCATACATTTCTTTTAAAGTTTTCATTCTTGGCTTATTTCCGGGCGACCAAAGCCAAATGGAATTTGCAGGGTCTTTTCCTTTTTTGAGCCGTTTAATATTTACAGGATGATTTTTTAAAATTTCATGTGACTTAAAAATTAAATTATTTAATAAATCGGAAGTATCTTTTCCGCTATTATCGGTTGGTTTTATAAGTACATCCCTGTATGGAGTCCCGGGAACATCATGCGGAGGTGTACAATTTATTTTATTCAATCCGTTTTTTAAAATTAATATATGACGATAGCTTACGCCGGAATAAAATTTTATATCATCAGTTGCTAATTGCTCATTTAATGTTTTAATAATTTCTGCCGCTTCTTTAGTAGATATATGTCCTGCTGAATGATTTTTTATTTTTTCATTTTCTATGCAAATTAAATTGCATCGCATCACAAGGTCTTCGGGCTTTACATTAATGCCAATACTTGCAGCTTCGAGAACACCTCTTCCCTGATAAATTTCTTTAACATCATATCCGAGAACAGCAAGGTTTGCAACTTCGCTTCCGGGCTGCATATCATCGGGAACTGTAATTAATCTGCCTGTTCTTGATTTGGCACATAATGAATTAATATTAGGTATCTTTGCTGCCATAAGAGGAGTTTTTCCGCCAATCCTTTCTATTGGTCTATCAGACATTCCATCACCTAATATTATTATATATTTCATTTAATAAGTTTGTAGTTTAAATTGTTTGTGGTTTGTTATTAAAAATATTAAAATTTATAAAGTCAATAGTCATTAAGTCATTAGTAAAAAACAATGAGTTAATTTCAAAATACTCCTCGCTCTGTGCTCTAAGCCCTATGCACATTTTATAAGATATCAATATTTTTTTACAAGCAATTTTTTAAATTCTTCATAATCATTCTTCATCTGCAAATAAGATTCCTCTTTACTTTCAATACCTTTAAGGCTTTCGGGCAAAGTTGGGTCGATGTCAAGTAATTCTCTTATTGTTTCCGGAAATTTTGCAGGATGTGCCGTTTCAAGGGAAATGCATAATTGCTCTTTATTATTATATTCTTTATGTTGTTTTAAAAATTCGTGTAATCCGCTCCAACCAACAGCACCATGAGGTTCAAGCAAAAGCTTATATTCGTCAAACTCCGATTTAATTATTTCTTTTGTTTTTTTATCGGTAATACTTACAGAAAAAATATCTTCACGCATTTTTTTCATATCGGGATTTTTATTTATTTTCCCTTTTTCATCCATCTCTCCGCCATAAAGTGAAACAACACGTGCGAGATTACTCGGGTGTCCGACATTCATTGCACTTGAGATGCAATTTTTGGATGGTTCTATTTTATTATAAATACCGGCATTAAGAAACGCGGGAAATTCATCATTTTCATTTGTTGAAATAATAAATTTTTTAACCGGAAGTCCCATTTTTTTTGCGAGCAAACCGCCCATCATGTTGCCAAAATTACCTGAAGGAACACTAAAAATAACATCATCATCAGATTTTCCCTTACGCAATTTTGCGAATGAATAAAAATAATAAACAATCTGTGGAATAAGTCGTCCGATATTGATTGAATTTGCTGAAGATAAATCCAAATAATCAAGTTCTTTGTCGGCAAAAGCTTGTTTAACCAACGTCTGGCAATCATCAAACTTACCGTCAACAGCAATAATCTGAACATTATTTCCAAGAGTTGTCATTTGTTTGCGTTGCCTGCCGGTAACTTCTTTGAATGGAAATAACACCACTACCTGAATATTATTTAATTTATAAAAAGCATTTGCAATTGCACTTCCTGTATCACCTGAAGTAGCTGTTAGAATTAATAATTTTTTATTATTTAATTCCAGAAAATATTGCATCAGACGTCCCATCATTCGTGCAGCAAAATCTTTGAATGAAGCGGTAGGACCTTGGTCAAGACGCATTAGCCATTTATTTTCATAAACATTTTCCAATGGGACAGGATAATTATATGCATCACGAACAATTTCTTTCAGAATATTTTCAGGAACATCACCAAGTATAAATCTTTTACTTACCTCATAAGCTATTTCGTGATATTCCATTCCTGAAAAATTCATGATTTCTTTTTCGGAAATAACGGGAATTATATTTGGCATGTAAAGTCCTTTGTCAGGAGCTTGTCCTTTAAGCAATGCTTCTTTGAAGGTAACAGGAGGTGCTGTTAAATTAGTTGAATGATATAAAATTTCTTTTCCCATTTTAAATTTGAATTAATTATCTTCAATGAAATTACTTATTGATATTAAACCTAACAGGTCTTGGAGACCTGTTAGGTTTTGCGCTTTTGAGACAAACAAGGGGTTGCAACCCCTTGTTATATAAAAAACCTATTTTCTCAATCTCGCCGAAGAAGCGCCGCCTGCAGAAAATTCGGGAGATGAAACAGCAATTTTTTTGCCATCCAGAACAGACAATGCCTGTTCCAAATCTGCAATTATATCATCGGGATGTTCTGCTCCAACACATAATCTTATAAGATTAGCAGGAATGTCTGCAATTTTTCTTCCTTCTTCTCCTTGCTGAAAGTGCGTGGAAATAGCGGGAATCGTTGCTACTGATTTTATTCTTCCTAAATCTGTAGCTCTCCAAATTCTTTGTAAATTATCAAAAACTTTTCTTGTTGCCTGTGCATCACCTTTGACTCTGAATGACATGAGATGACCGTAACGATTAACTTTCTTCCCATAAATTTCATCATATTCAGAGTCCACAAGAAACATGTATTTTGAAGCAATAGAATGAAGCGGATGTGAATCTAACCCCAAATAATGAACCTGTTCAATATGTTTGTGCTTTTGCAGGTATTTAGCTATTTTCATTGTATTCACGCTGAGGAAATCCATTTTAGAACGGATTGTTCTTATATCGTTTAAAGCTAATGCAGCATTCATCGGAGAAATATTAGGACCATTATCCCTGTTTGGCAGTTGTTTGAGGTAAGTACAAAAATCCGCTTTCATTTCATCATTGTCAATATTTGAAATAATATTCTTTTTTGAAATAACAGCTCCACTTATACCGAATCCTCCCGAAGTTAATGATTTTGTGACAGATTGTATAACAATATCGGCTCCATAAACAATTGGTCGCATCAATGCAGGAGTTGCAACTGTAGAATCAATTATTACAGGCAAATTATGACTATGAGCCAATTCTACAACTTTTTCAAGGTCAAAAAATGATTGCGACGGATTGCTTGGCATTTCACCATAAATAAAACGTGTATTTTTATCAATTTTTGATTCCCATTCGTCAATATCATTTGAATTAATAATTTTTCTCCATTCAATATTTCTTTCTTTATTTTTTCTCACAGAAAATTGCTGAAAAGTTCCTCCATAAATCTGGCAAGTAGCAACAAAATTCATTTTTTGTTCAGGATTTTTCGGGTCAATCACCAAAAGCTGGTCGGTTACACTTTGAATGGCTGATATTCCCGATGAAGTTGCCACGCACGATGTTTCTTCATTTGAACCGTAACCATCTAATAGCGAAAGAACTCCTTCAAAATAATACATACTTGGATTAGCAATTCGTGAATAACACCATGAAGGTATTTTATAAGCCAAAGCTGCTTCCATTTCATCTGAATCACGGTATGCCTGTGAAGTTGACATATAAATTGGCTCTATTATTGAACCCTGGTTAAAATCAAGTGCTTCCTGCATCGAATAAATTCCATGAACCGCAATTGTATCAAATCTGCATTTCCTCATTTTATTCAAATACTCTTTATGCCATTGCATTGAACGCTTTGCTGCATCAATATAATATTGTGTTCCGTCTGAGCTCATTTGGTTAGCGTTATTAAATATAATAAATAATTGCACAAATTAACATACTTTTTTTGAAATACAAATAAATGAAATCAAAAAAAATATTTTATACTTTTACCATTTATAAAAAGAAATTTTGAATTTTAGATTAATTGTTATCTGTGTATGAAGTTGAAAATTTTTACAGATTCACAGATTAAAATAAAAAGAAATGATTTTTATTGATACTCATTGCCATTTGTATTTAAAAGAATTTAAAAACGATTGGAAGGAATCTGTTGAAAATGCCAAAAAGAATAAAGTTGAAAAAATTATTCTTCCGAATCTTGACAGCATTTCGATTTCGGCAATGAATGAAATTGCCAGTACTTTTCCAAACAATTGCTTTCCTGCAATAGGAATACATCCTTCATCTGTTAAAAAAAATTATATCGAAGAATTAAACATTATTGAAGAGGAATTAAAAAAAACAAAATATTTTGCTATCGGTGAAATCGGTCTGGATTTTTATTGGAATAAAACTTTTATCAAAGAACAAAAAATTGCTCTTGAGTTTCAGCTTGAATTAGCAATAAAATATGAACTTCCCATTATCATTCACTCACGAAATTCGATGGACGAAATAATCGAAATCATGAAAAACTTTAAAGGACTTACCGGAGTTTTTCATTGCTTTTCGGGAAATTTAAAACATGCCGAAGAAGTAATTTCAATGGGATTTAAAATAGGAATAACAGGCATGGTTACTTATAAAAACTCCGGGCTTGCTGAAATAATAAAAAATATAAATATTGAAAATATCCTGCTCGAAACCGATGCTCCTTTTCTCGCTCCTGTTCCCCATCGTGGAAAACGAAATGAAAGTGCATACATTCCTTTAATAGCTGAAAAAATCGCAGAAATAAAAAATATTATGGTTGAAGAAGTTGCAGAAAACACCACTAAAACTGCTGGAAAGATTTTTAGAATTTGAAGAAAAAATAAAATGCCACAGATTCACAGAAAATAAAACTACTCTCTTTTTTATCTGCGAATCTGTGGCTAATTTCTTAACTTTGTAACTTCAAACTATTAGTATATAATTCATGAAAATATTTTATATTATTTTTTCAATAAAAGCATGGTTTATTTCAATACTTCCTTTTCGGTTGCTATATATTTTATCGGATTTTTATTACTTTCTTTTATATTATGTTATTGGATATCGCAAAAAAGTAGTATTTGAAAATTTAAGGAAATCCTTTCCCGATAAAACTTCGCAGGAGATTGAAAAAATCGCTAAAAAATATTTTCATAATTTATGCGATATGTTTCTGGAAGTAATTAAAGTAAAAAATATTTCCGAAAAACAAATTCTGAAAAGAGTTAAAATAAAAAATATTGAAGTGCTTGATGAACTTTATTTAAAAAATAAAAGTGTAATTGTTGCAATGGGACATCTTGGTAATTGGGAGTTTACTACTCATGCAGTTACATTGAAATCTGCTTATAATCATTACGGATTGATAAAACCACTGACAAATGATTTTTTTAATAATTATCTGAATAAATTAAGAAACAGGTTTAACCTTAAACTCGTTCCTTACAAGCAAACTTTAAAGTTCATGGCAAGGAATAAAAATAATTTATCATTATATTATGTTGCCGGTGACCAAACTCCTGCCAAAGGCGAAATAACTTACTGGACAAACTTTCTTAATCAGGATACACCTGTATATCTGGGTATAGAAAAAATGTCGAAAATGCTTGATTTCGCTGTAATTTTCATGGATATTCAACATTCGAAGCGAGGATATTATGAAATAGAATTTACTAAGTTTACCGACAAGCCGAATGAATTTAAAGAATTTGAAATTACCGAATGGCATGTGCGATTTTTAGAAAATATAATTATTAAAAATCCTGATAACTGGCTTTGGTCGCACAAAAGATGGAAACATAAGAAAGCATAAATGATTTACGAATTAGGATTTATGATTTTAGATTTAATATTAAAATAAAAAATAATCGAATATTGAAGTTGAACAACAAAATTGCGAAACTTTAAACTTTAAACATTAAACTTTAAACTATTTTTTATAGTGAACAATACTTTATATTCCGACAGGAAACATACAATAATTTTCATATTTATTTTTGCTGTTGCAATATTTGTCATACGATTGTTTTATATTCAGGTATTAACTGATGAATATAAAATTTCCGCCAACAATAATGTTCTGCGTTTTCAAACCGAATATCCGAACCGAGGATTGATATACGACAGGAAAGGAAAGTTGCTTGTTTATAATGAAGCGTCTTATGATTTGATGGTAACTCCAAGATATGCTAAAAACATTGACACTAATGAATTATGTAAAATTCTAAATATTGATAAAGTTGCTTTTATCGAAAGGATAGGAAAAGCCAAAGCATTTTCATCTTTCAGAGCTTCGATTTTTGATAAGCAAGTTTCAACGGAAATGTACGGAATGTTGCAGGAAAAAATGTACAAACTTCCCGGATTTTTTATTCAGGCACGAACATTAAGAAAATATCCCAAGCCAATTGCTGCACACATTTTGGGATATATTGGTGAAGTTGACCCTTCTTTTCTGGAGAAAAACAAATATTACAGAGCAGGTGATTACGCTGGAATAAGCGGTATTGAAGAATCTTATGAAAAATTCTTACGCGGAAAAAGAGGATTAAGAATTGTCATGGTAGATGCTCTTAACCGCGAAAAAGGTAGCTTTCGTGAAGGCAGGTATGATACAACAGCCGTGGCAGGAGAAGATATTTTTTCTACAATTGACGGTGCATTGCAGGAATACGGGGAAAAATTAATGCAAAATAAAAAAGGCAGTATTGTTGCTATTGACCCTGCAACCGGTGAAATACTTGCCTTGGTTACCAGTCCTACTTATGACCCAAATTTACTTGTGGGAAACTTGAGAGCCAAAAATTTCAATCAACTTAATACCGATGAATTAAAACCTTTGTTCAACAGGGCTTTGTTGGCTCAATATCCTCCGGGTTCAACATTTAAAATATTAAATGCTTTAATTGGACAGCAGGAAAAAGTATTATTTCCCGATACACGCTATTCATGCAGCGAGGGCTATCACATAGGTAGTTTGACTGTAGGATGTCACAGACACTCTTCTCCTTTAGACCTTAAGCAATCTATTCAATATTCATGCAATGCTTATTATTGCAATGTTTTTCGCTCAATTCTCGACAGGGTGAAACATCATGATATACGTGAAAGCTATACCAATTGGCGAAATCATGTGTTAAGTTTCGGTTTTGGAAATAAACTCGGAAGCGATTTGTACGAAAGCAAAGGAATAATACCTACTTCAAAATATTACGACAAATATCACAATAATCATTGGAATTCGGTATCGGTAATTTCATTAGCAATCGGACAAGGTGAAACAAGTGTAACTCCAATGCAGCTTGCAAATTTTACTGCAATACTTGCCAACAGGGGTTTTTATTATACTCCTCATATTATAAAAGCTATCGGGAAAAATAAATTTATTGATAAAAAATTTACCGAAATCCACTATACTTCTGTTGAGCCGAAATATTTTGATGTAATTATAGAAGCAATGTATGATGTTGTAGAATCGGGAACAGGAGTAACGGCAAAAATAAAAGGAATTCCTATGTGCGGAAAAACAGGTACAGCACAAAATCCACATGGTGAAGACCATTCGGTTTTTATTTTGTTTGCACCTAAAGATAATCCGAAAATTGCACTTGCAATTATTGTGGAAAACGCCGGATTTGGCGCAACATGGGCAGCTCCAATAGCAAGCTTAATGGTTGAAAAATACCTGACTAACACAATTAAACGACCTGACCTTGAAAAACAAATGCTCGAAACAAATTTAATGAACGTTATTCCAAAACCAAAGAAGAAAAAAATTAAACAAAATGAGTAGAGTTTAAAGTTGATAAAATTAGACACTGACAAAATATGAAAATTATGAAAAAACACAGATAAAAAAGTCATAATTTTTCAGCGTTAATCTGCGTCCTATTTTTTTGATATAATTTTTGATAAATTTCTTCAGCAATTTCAAAGCCCCTGTATTGTTTTGCAATTTCAACAATTTTATTTCTTAAAGTTTGTCTGTCATTATTTTTTATTAAACTGTCAATTTCCCTAATAGATTCAATATATTTGTCATAAGTAAAATCTTTAATTATTGAGCCGATTTTGTACTTTTCTATAATTTCCGAATCATCGGAAATATTTTGAGTAATAACAATAGGTAATCCCATTGCCCAGTATTCCCCGTCTTTAATTGATGTACAAAAACGTTTTGTTGGAACCGGTTTTACCGGATTCAGTGCAAAATCTGCCAAGCCAAGATATTTATGTATTTCTTTATGGTTAATAAATTCAGAGAAAATAATTTCAGGATTTAGTTCTGATGCAGAAATATATTTTTCGATTTTTTCTTTGCTGGCATCGGTAAGTAAAAGTACACGAAATTTTTCTTTCCAGAAATCGGAGCATGCTTTAAAAAAATCAAAAATTTCCTTTTCTAGATAAATACCTCCTATTTTTCCTGCATAAACACAAACTATTTTGTTTTCAAAACCTAATTTTTTAAGCAGCATTTCTTCTTTTGCAAACTGCAATGAAAACTGACTAAAATCGGTGCATGCAGGTTTTACATAATAATTTTTAAACTCAGTTTTATATTTTATTTTAGCCCAGTTTTCAAATCCTTTTGTTGCAGCAACAACTGCTTTTGCTCTGCGGCTTTGAAGTTTTTCGAAAAAAAACAAAATTTTAAAAGCAATACTATTTCTTTTCCAGTCGCCGTTTTCCACCATTGCTTCTGCATGGGGTTCATAACTGTCAATAATAAGCTGACGTCCGGTTAATACCGACAAAATATATCCGATAGCTCCTGCCGGTGTGCACCAACAATGAATGTATTTTATTTTTTTTGAGAATATTATTATCAGCAAACGAAGCAAATAAAATTTCCATTTAATGATTGCTTTTAAACCAAATTTTGAATAATAAAAAGGCAAAAGATAAATGTTTTCTTTTTGTAGGAGAACTGCTTCTTTTGTCAATTCTTCTTTTGAAAGTTTTAAATTTGGTTTTTCAAGCGTCTGCAAATAAATTTTACTGCCTGAAGGCAAATATTTATTAATAATTTTCAGATACGGCAGCGTATATGTTTGTATCAACGGCTCTTTGTAGCTCCAGTATGTTAAAACAAGAATGTTCATAAAAACAAATATCTGAGAAATACTTTAATTGCACTAATTGGTTTAAATAATTTGAGATATGATAAAAACATAATTTTTATTATTTTATATTTTACAAGAAATTTTATTTTTTTACCGATATCATTACGTTTTTTTATTTCTTTATAAAATATGCTGTAACCATCTTCAAAAGCTTTGATAGATGAAGTTGTTTGTTCATGTCCTCTGCGATAAAATAAAACGGGTTCGTCAATTATTGCAAGCAATCCTTTTTTTGAATAATTAACTGAAAAAAGTAAATCTTCAAAAACAGGCATGCCTTCTTTGAATTTGTATTTTATATTTTTATCTCTTCTTCTGAGCCACGAACTTGAAGTGTGAGCTTTAGGACTGAGTGTGATAAGTTTTAAGAAAGGATTTCCCTGAATTTCAGTTTTATTAACTGAAATTGGGTTTTTTAAAAATTTATCCATTAAAATTACCGTACCTCCAACGAAATAAATTTCAGGATTGAGATTTAAAATATCCACTCTTGGTTTTATTGAATCGGGCGGAAGTTTATCATCGGCATCAAGGAAAATAAAATAATCTCCCTGCATCGCATCAAGTGCTATATTCCGGGCAATGCTGACCCCAAGATTTTTTTGCTGTTTAAAATATATTATTCGCTTATCGCTGAATGACTTTATTACTTTCTCAGTATTATCAGTGCTTCCGCTATTTACAATTAACAATTCAAAGTTCTGATAGGTTTGTTCTAAAACCGACTGAATTGCTTCTGCAATATAATCAGCTTCATTGTGGGCAGGCATTATAATTGAAACAAGTTTTTCTTCCAAGGTTTGTTTCGGTTTTTTTTCAAAGATATGAGAAAAAAATGAAATTGTTAAATTGTTATACGTGAACTATAAGCAATATATGTAAAAATAAAAACAACAATTCTACAATTTAACAATTTAGCCATTTATAATATAAATTTTACAAAATAACCTTTTAACTTTGCAATCTTATATAAATGAGTTATGCAGTTTGATACCCTACATTGCTATAAACCCGTAGATTCTTTAATAAGTTCGGATTATAATTTTCCTGAAGAAAAACCTTATTATTACTTGCCTAAGAAAAACATAGTAGGAATAAAAAAACAATTAGTATATAAAGAATCTATTTTCAAAAATCATTTGTTAAAGACACAATCTATTGATGCAACATACTTTGACCAAAAACAGGATTGGATTACCTGTGTTTTAATTTTGATATTACTTTTATTTTCTTATGTAAAAGCCGCAACAAACAAGAGAATTAAAATAATTGGACTTTGTCTTGTTTCATTAAGATATATTTCGCAGCTCAATCGTGAAGGAAGCATTTTTTCGCAAAGAGGTGCCGTAGAACTTTTCCTGATTTTTATTACCACTTCGGCTCTGTTTGTTTATCAGATTGCAATATTTTACAAACTCAATCTGGTATCTGAAAACGGATTCATAGCTTACATCGTTTTATGCGCCGGAATATTTTTTCTTTATTCAATAAAAGCAATATTATTGAGAATTATCGGAGCAATATTCAGATTAAAAAAGGAATTTTCGGAATACATATTAAATGTTTTTGTATTTAACGAAGCTGTAGGCATTGCACTTATACCAATAGTTTTGGGAGTTTCATTCCTGAACTTCGGAAAAGCTGTATTATTGAATATAGGCATCTGCATATTTTTTGCATCATACATATACAGGATTTTTAGAGGAATTGAAATTGGCGGAGCTAATTTAAAATTTTCTAAATTTTATTTATTTTTATATCTTTGTGCCCTTGAAGTTTTACCTGTGATAATTTTAATAAAAATATTTACTGAATATTTCCGGTAAAAAAAGTTTAAAATCAAATTTTATTACTAAAGAATTTTAAAACTTTTTAAATGAAAGAAATTAAAAGCATGTTGGTTTCCCAGCCAAAACCGGAGAATGAAAATTCACCTTATTTGGAGCTTGCAAAAAAATTCAAAATAAAAATTGAATTTCATAAATTTTTTAAAATTGAAGGCATTCCTGCGAGAGATTTCAGAAAAGAAAAGGTAAATATTCCGGATTATACAGCAGTTATATTTACAAGTAGAAATTCTGTTGACCATTTTTTCAGAATGTTAGCGGAATTGAGAATTACCGTTCCGGAAACTACAAAATACTTTTGCCTTTCGGAATCAACAGCGTATTATCTTCAAAAATATATTATATATCGTAAACGCAAAATATTTTTCGGAAAACAAAACTTTGCAGATTTAACCGATATAATAAAAAAGCACAGAACCGAGAAATTTCTGATACCTTGTTCGGATACACCCAGCCCCGAAATATCGGAATTCATGCAGGAAAACAAAATTAATTTTACAAAAGCAACTTTTTATAAAACAACTGCCGATGATTTGGTACCTATTCTCGGACCAAAATTAAATTATGATATGCTTGTTTTTTTCAGTCCTATTGGCATAAAATCATTATTTAAAAACTATCCCGATTTTGTTCAAAAAGAAATAAAAATAGCAACTTTTGGCTCTACTACTTCAAAAGCAGCAAAAGAAGCAAAATTAAAAGTGGATGTATTTGCCCCAACTCCTCAAGCCCCTTCAATGACAATGGCTTTAGACCAGTTTCTGATGCAAGCTAATAAAAAAGCTTTTGAGTCGGTTCAGAAAAAAATTAAAGCAGTCAAAAAAACCGGGAAAAAATAAATATAAAAAAGTTGGCAGTGTTTTTTTATTGCTAAATTGTTAAATTAAAACTTTTTTATTTACCATACTATTTTTGTAATCTGTGAATCTGTTGCAAATTTTATTACCTGCAATATCCGTTATAAAACCTAAATTCACTTTTTTACTTACCTTTGTGTATCCTTAATTTCCTTTTATCATGCAAACATTTAAAAAAGATGAACGGCTTTGCAGCAGAAAAGTTATTTCGGAACTATTTGAAAAAGGAAATAGTTTTAATGTTTTTCCTATAAAAACAATTTGGTTGAAAACAAGTTTTGAATCCCCATATCCTGCCAAAATATTAATAGTTGTACCAAAAAAAAACATTAAAAAAGCAGTTGACAGAAATAAAATAAAACGTAGAATAAGGGAAATATATAGGAAAAATAAAGAATCATTATATGAATACCTTAAAAGAACTGAAAAACAATATGTATTTGCATTGATTTATCTCGATAAAAATATAATTTCGTTTAAAGAGTTGGAAGAAAAAATAATTTTAACTTTACAACGTTTAATAAATAAAACTTGAAAAAGATACCATCAGAAATAGCTATTTTATTATTAAAATTTTATAAATATGCCATTTCGCCTTATCTAATGCCGGCATGCAGATATACTCCTACATGCTCGGAATATGGGATGGAAGCATTAAAAAAATATGGTATTCTGAAAGGAGGGTACTTGACATTAAAAAGATTTTTGTCATGTAATCCATGGGGAGGAAGCGGCTACGACCCGATACCCTGAATTAAGTGGTGAAGTTTGCCAACCGTTAAGCAAAAATTTGGGATTTAGAATTAAGGATTTAGGATTTAAAAATAAAATAGAGAAAGTTGAAATTGTGGTTTTTTTAACTGAAAACTATAAACTGAAAACTTTAAAATATTTCAAGTACAAACAATTTAATAAATAAATTTTATGAAATTTTTCAAGAAAGTTCCGCGAAAAATAAAAATATTTTTATTAGCAGTTTTAGTAATTGCCGTTTCGGTTATTTCATTTAGTTTTTCCGATAATTATTTCGAAATATCAAAAAACATTGACATTTTCATTTCATTATATAAAGAAGTGAATATGCAGTATGTAGATGAAACAAATCCTTCGAAACTTATGGAGGTAGCTATTAATGCCATGCTTGACGAACTTGACCCATACACAACATATATTTCAGAATCGGAAATTGAGGACTACCGTTTTATGACTACCGGCCAATACGGCGGAATAGGAGCTATGGTTCAGAAAAAAGGCGATTATATTGTTATTGCCGAACCTTATGAGGGATATCCTGCACAAAAAAACGATTTAAGAGCAGGTGATATTATTCTTGAGGTTGACGGCAAATCGGTAAAAGGAAAAACCACAAGCGATGTAAGCACAATGTTAAAAGGACAGCAGGGAACATCATTTAAATTATTGCTCAAAAGAGAAGGTGAGAATAACCCTATAGAAAAAACTTTGACAAGAGAAGAAATTAAAATCGGTAATATTCCTTATTATGGCATGATTAACGAAACTACAGGTTATATAAAATTATCCGAATTCAAGGAAAATGCAGGAAAAGAAGTTCACGAGGCACTTGTTGATTTAAAATCGAAAAACAGCAAACTCAGCGGAATTATCTTCGACCTTCGCGGAAATGGCGGCGGACTCCTGAAAGAAGCGGTAAATATTGCAAATGTATTTCTGAAAAAAGGACAGGAAATAGTTGTTACAAAAGGAAGAGATAAAGACCAGGCAACAACTCACAACACTCTTAACAATCCCGTTGATATTGATATTCCATTGGTAGTACTTGTCAACAGCGGCAGTGCATCTGCTTCGGAAATTGTTACCGGTTCAATTCAGGATTTGGACAGAGGCGTTATAGTAGGTCAAAGAACTTATGGAAAAGGTCTTGTTCAGAATGTTTATCCTATTTCGTACAATGCAAATGTAAAAATTACAATTGCCAAATATTATGTACCGAGCGGCAGATGCATTCAGGCAATTGATTATTCACACCGCAATGAAGACGGAAGTGTTGGTAAAATTCCCGATTCGCTTATGCATCCTTTTAAAACAAAAGCAGGAAGAATAGTTTATGACGGCGGCGGAATATTGCCTGATGTTATTACAGAATCCCGAAAAATAAGCGAAATAGCAATCAGTCTGTTAACAAAACAACTTATTTTTGATTATGCTACCCAATATGTACTAAAACATAATTCTATTCCTCCGGCTAAAAATTTTAAAATTACTGATGAAATTTATAGCGATTTCATTGCCTTCCTTTCCAATAAGGAATACGACTATAAAACAAAAACCGAAAAGGAAATTGAAGATTTTAAAACCACAGCAACCAGCGAAAAATATTTCGATAAGGTAAAAGACGAATATGATGCATTGAAAAATAAACTCATACATAACAAAAACGAAGACCTGAAAACCTTTAAAGACGAAATAGAAGAATTACTGAAAGAAGAATTACTTTCAAGATATTACTACCAGAAAGGAAGAATTGAAGGTGCTTTGCAAAGCGATAATGAAGTTATGAAAGCCGTTGATGTGCTTAACAATAAAAACCTTTACACTTCAATATTAAACGGAAGTCATAAACCCGAAAAAAATAAGTAGAAATAAATTTCATATAATAATAGAATACAGATAACACAGATTTGACAAGATTTTCGCAGATAATATCAGCGTTTATTTATTTAATTCATTCTGCTATCTGAACATTGTGCAAAATAAAAACCCCTTGAAAAAACAAAACTTCAAATACGCATATATTGTTTGCTTTGTTCTTATCGTTGTTTCGCTTCCATTTTCCAAATTTACGCTTAGCATATCGCAATTTCTTTTGCTTATTACATGGTTTGTTGAAGGAAATATAGTTTCAAAATTTAAGAAATTTTTGCAAAATAAAATAGCTGTGACAGTTGTTTCGCTTTATCTGTTGCATTTAATCGGTCTTATTTATACAAGTGATTTTGATTATGCTTTTAAAGATTTAAAGGTTAAATTACCTTTACTAACATTCCCTATAATATTTTCTTCAATTGAACCATTAGAAAAAAAATGGTTTGAAAGGTTGATGTATTTATTTATTATCGGAGTTTTTACAAGCACAATCATAAGTGTATTTGTTTTATTGGGTTTTTCAAAACATGAAATAACCGATATACGCCAAATTTCAATTTATACTTCACATATAAGATTGAGTTTGATGATTTGTATTTCAGTTTTTTCATTATTTTATTTTATCATCAATAATTTTAAGTCGTTGCGATTTTGGTTAACTGCATTTCATACTATTTTTATTTTATGGTTTATTTCATTTTTAGTTTTGCTGGAATCTGTAACTGGTTTGATAATAGTAATAATAGCAAGTTTATTTCTTGTTGTTTATTATATGTGGAAATCAAAAAAGATTATTTATAAAATTTATCTTTTTACTTTGCTTGTATTAATTCCTGTTGCAATTTGTTTTTATTTGTTTTTTCAGATAAAAAATTATTATACTCCATATTCTTATAAAACTGATGTTCCTTTGAAATTAACCAAATCGAATAATTATTATTTCAGCGATATAAAAAATAATCAGATGGAAAACAGGCATTATATATGGAGAAATATTTGCTGGACAGAACTTGAAGAAACATGGAATAAAAAAAGTAAAATAAAATTCGACAGCATTGATGAAAAAAAACAATCTATAAAATATACACTTGTTCGTTATCTCACATCTAAGGGACTTACAAAAGATGCGGCTTCTGTAAATTCTCTATCCAATAAAGATATTAAAAATGTTGAAAAAGGAATTGCAAATATTGAATACACAAAAATTTTCAGTTTGAAACCGCGTCTTTATAAATTTTTATCCGAATACGACAATTACAGGCAAACTAAGAATCCAAGCGGTTATTCTGCAATCATGCGTTTTGAATTTTGGGAGACATCATTAAGAATAATTAAAAAAAATATTTTATTCGGTGTTGGAACAGGTGATGTAAACAGTAGTTTTAAAAATGAATACAAAAAAATGAATACAAAACTTGCTCCCCAATGGCAAGTTCGTTCACATAATCAGTTTTTGGCAATTACTGTGGCTTTCGGAATATTAGGACTAATATGGTTTTTATTTTCTTTATTTTATCCGTTATTAAAACTTAAAAATTTCGATTATTTTTATATTACATTTTTTCTTATTGCTTTTATTTCAATGCTTGCTGAAGATACTCTCGAAACTCAGGTAGGCGTTACTTTCTTTGCTTTTTTTAATTCGTTATTTCTTTTTGTTAAACCGAGGTATGAAGTTGAGGTATGATGACGGAGTTTCTTGATAATTGCTGATAATTATTATAAAAAACTTTCTAACTTTATTTTTACCTTTGCAACATGCCAAAAGAAAAAACAGATATACTTTCTCTATCTTTAAAAGAGCTTGAAACTTTTTTTATTTCCAACAATGAAAAATCATTTCGTGCAAAGCAGGTTTACGAATGGTTATGGAAAAAAGCAGTTCGTTCTTTCGATGAAATGACAAACCTTTCTAAAGAAACACGACAACTTCTGAAAGATAACTTTGTACTTACTGCACTTGAAATTTGTTCTGTTCAGAAAAGTACTGACCGCACTGTTAAAATTGCATTCCGTTTAAATGACAAATTAATAATTGAAGGAGTTTTAATTCCAGACAGGGACAGAGTTACAGCTTGCATTTCTTCACAAGTTGGTTGCAATCTCAATTGTAAATTTTGTGCAACCGCAAAACTCGGATTACAGCGAAATTTAAGTACAGCAGAAATTTTCGACCAGGTTGTATTATTGAGAAATTATTCGCTCCAACATTTTAAACAAAATTTATCGAACATTGTATTTATGGGCATGGGCGAGCCATTACTGAATTATGAAAATGTGAGCCATGCAATTAATTTAATTACTTCGGAAGATGGCTTGAATATTTCTTATCAGCGAATAACAATTTCAACAGTGGGGTTGCCAAAAATGGTTCGAAAACTCGGTGATGATAAAGTGAAGGTTAATCTTGCCGTTTCTCTACATTCTGCAAATGATAAAAAAAGAAATGAAATTATTCCGGTTAATATTCGCAATCCTCTGAAAGAACTTGCTTTTGCTTTAAAATATTATTATTCAAAAACAGAAAACAGAATTACAATTGAATACATTTTACTTAAAGATTTTAATGACTCGCTTGTTGACGCCAAAGAACTGGCAACATTTTGCAAAAGTTTTCCATGTAAAATAAATATTATTGAATTTAATAATGTTAAGAACACTGAATATTTTCCGACTACAAAAGAGAAAACAACTGATTTTGTTGATTTCTTAGAGAGTAAAAATATGATTGTAAATGTTCGCAGAAGCAGAGGAAAAGATATTGACGCTGCCTGCGGACAATTGGCAGGGAAATTAATTAATAATGAATAATTATGACTAAACTTGTTTTTGCAACAAACAACAAACATAAACTCGAAGAAATAAAACAAATTCTGAAAGATAAATTTGAAATTTTATCACTGAATGATATTGGCTGTTTTGAAGAAATTCCTGAAGACAAAGAAACCGTAAGTGAAAATGCCTCACAAAAGGCATTGTATATTTTTAATAAATATAAAATAAATTGTTTCGCCGATGATACAGGTTTAGAAATAGAAGCACTGAACGGAAAGCCCGGTGTTCATTCAGCCCGCTACGCTGGCGAAAGTAAAAATTTCGATGAAAATATAAATAAAGTTTTGCTTGAAATGCATGAATTGAAAAACAGAAAAGCAATATTTTTAACAGTTATTTCCTTAATTATTGACGGAAAAGAAATGCAGTTTGAAGGAATTGTAACCGGCATCATACTTGAGAAGCGATGCGGTACAGGCGGCTTCGGCTACGATCCGATTTTTCAACCCGCCGGTTTTTCAAAAACTTTTGCTGAAATGACAATGCAGGAGAAAAATAAAATAAGCCACAGAGGGATTGCTACGAAAAAACTTATTAAGTACCTTAACGAATCTTATCTCAACCAAGTTTAATATGTTATTAAAAGGAACAATTAAATTTTTAAAAGAGCTAAAGGAAAACAATAATCAGGAATGGTTTCATAGAAACAAATTACGATATGATTCCCTGAAGAAAGAATTTGAATTATTTTTAAATAAGTTAATTTCTGAAATTTCCAAATTTGATGGAAGAACAAAATATGTTATTCCAAAAGATTGTATTTTCAGGATATATCGTGATATAAGATTTTCGAAAGATAAAACTCCATACAAGACAAACTTCGGGGCGTACATTTCAAATGGTGGAAGAAGAAGCCGTTATGCTGGTTATTATTTTCATATTGAACCATCATCATCAATGCTTGCAGGAGGTATCTACATTCCCGATGCTGAAGTTTTAAAATGCGTTCGCGATGAGATTTTCTACAATGTAAATGAGTTTAAAAAAATTATTAACTCTCCTAAATTTAAAAATTATTTCAATGAAATAGACGGAGATAAACTTAAAAATATACCGAAGGATTTTCCGAAGGACTTTGCAGAAGCTGAATTTCTTAAGTTCAAAAGTTATAACATGGTTTATTTTTTGAAAAATGAAAAAATTCCATCCGATGATTTATTGGAATTATCAGTCGGAATTTTCAAGGGGATGTATCCTTTCAATGAGTTTATCAATAAGGCAATTGATATAATGTAGTGTTTGTGCAAGTAACAATTAATAAACAAAATTTTAGGAGTAAATTTTGTGTTTTTTGAGAAATTATTTTTCTAAAACATTTGCCTTACTTCATTTTTCAAATATTCAATTGCAGCAATGGTCGGCATTTTTTCAGTGCGATATTCCATTTCGAGTAAAACGCTGCATAAATCCTTGCCCTCGGCAGCATCAGGAAGTTTGCTTGCAGCAACATTTATCATTTTAATAATTTCCTCTTTTGAATTTTTAACCATTTCCCATGCTTCATCGGAAATATAAACCTGCTGAGAAAGGTTATGGTCAAATTCGCTGCGAACATTATTCATCAAATCCATTTGTAATTGTTGTGCAGTTGTTTTACTTTTTGCCACTCTTATTACAAGATTGCTGGGAGATATTCTTTCAAGCAGCAATGCCAATCTTTCATAAGCCTGCAAACGAATAGGAGTAACAATTTTTTGTCCTCCAACGCGAACATCAACAAGTTTTCTTTTATGTTCAACGTCAAGAAAATCTCTTACTAAAAGATAAGTTGTTGCAAGCACTACCAATGAAGGTAAAATGTACTTTGCTATTTCCAATAATTCATTCATTGTAAAAAAGATTTGAAAGGTTTAATTTTTGTTAAAATTAATAATAATAAAATAAAACAGGAAATAATTGCCGAAAACTTTGCAATATAATCGCCATGTTTTACATAAAAAGTAATTTCGTTATTTGCTGAAACATTTTGTTTAATAACCGCCGGTGTCCACCATTTTGTGGGTTGCTGAACATCTCCTCTTTGATTTATAAAGCATGAAATTCCTGTATTCGCAGCTCTTGCAATACTTTTTCTGCATTCAATAGTTCTCAATCTTGAGTATGCACAATGTTGCCTGTAGCCCGGAGTATCTTTCCACCAGCCGTCATTTGTTATTATAAAAATAAGATTTGCTCCATTTGCAATATATTTTGAAATAAAATTACCATAAATAGACTCATAGCAAACCACAGGAGCTATTCTGAAATTACTATCTATAGTTTTAAAAACCGTTCTTTCCTGCTGTGTTCCCAAACTTCCTGTTGTACCCCCAAGATTTATTGCAAATTTTTCAAACGGTTTGAATATTTCCGGAAACGGAATTCTTTCAACTCCTATTACAAGTTTTGACTTGTGATATAAAAATATATTCGTTTTATTATCAATAAACATTGCAGTATTGTAAGCATCATAATATTCTTTTTCATTCATTTTTCTCGCAGTATTGGGCAATTTTTCATCTTTTCTAAAAAGTTTATATGATGATAAACCTATAAGTGTGTTTAATTTAGGATATTGTTTTAAAAATGCTTTTAATGTAATTAAACTTTCGGAATTATCAAGTTCATTCTCCCAAATTCCATCTGCTATGGCTGTTTCGGGAGCAACAAAAAAATCGGTATTTAAATCAACTTTTGTTTTTGCAAGTGAAAGAAGTTTTTCTAATTGTTTCTCATAAGCCATTCCTCCGAACTTTTCATTATACGGGTCAATATTCGGCTGAACAACTACTACGCTTGCAATCTTTCCTTTTTCCTGATAATTATTATAAATAATATTTGAAACAGTAATGGGTGCAATAACCACAATGGCAGCGAGCAAAAATCTCACAGAAATTTCTTTAATTTTCTTTTTATCAATAATTATTTTTTTAAGAATAATAAAAAACAAAACATTTGTGAGCACAACCCACAATGAACCGCCAAAAACTCCCGAATACTCATACCATTGAACAAGATTTACGTTTGATGCAAAGCCATCACCAAGTGTCAGCCATGGCCACGAAAGCTCCCATTCGGTATGTAAATATTCAAACCCAACCCAGTAGAAAACAAATGCCATATATCCCTGTGTACTTCCAAGTAGCTTTTTTGTAATATGAAAAATTGTAAATACAATTGCCATAAAAAGTGAATTGAAAATAAATGCCAGAACAGCTCCCGCGAAAGAGGCATAACAAATCCACCATGTTGTAAGTAAATTCCAGATAAAAAAAGTCAGGTACGAATAGCTAAATACATTCCACCAATTATATTTTTCTTTATTTTCGGAAATAAAATGTTCAACAAATAAAAGAGGAACAAATGAAATGAAAAGCAAAGGTGCTAATCCATTCACAGGCCAGGCAAGCCAAAATAATATTCCGCTAAAAACAGAAAGTAAAATAAAATATTTTTTTTTCATTTTTTTATTTATGCATTACAAACTGGTTATCTTTTAACCATAGAGTCGTAAATATTAAATATTACATTATCATTTTTTTCTTTACATTTCTTGGTTCTACCACAAATTTAGTGGGAAAATTTAGATTTGCAAAAAAAGAAAAAATGTTTTCAGATTTCATTGTCTTTAATAAATTTATTATATTTGGAAAAGTTTGCACAACTCTAAACTGAAAACATATAACTATTAATAACATAATCCAACGGAGGTAAAAATGTCAGTAGAAATAACCGATTTAAATTTTGATGAAATCGTAACAAAAGCCAATAAGCCTGTAGTTATTGATTTCTGGGCTGAATGGTGCGGTCCTTGCAGAATGATAGGTCCGATTTTAAATGAACTTGCGGATGAATACGAAGGCAAAGCAATTGTAGGAAAAGTTAATGTTGACAATAATCCCGAACTTTCCCAAAAATTCGGTATCAGAAACATTCCAACAATTTTGTTTATCAAAAACGGAAATGTTATTGACAAGCAGGTAGGAGCAGCTTCAAAGTCAGCATTAAAAGCTAAAATTGACACATTGCTATAGCAAATTGTGAAGTAGTGAAATTGTGAAGTTAAAAATTTCTGCGAACCTTTGCGTCTCTGCGTCTTTGCGAGAAATATTTTTTGTCTCGCAAAGACGCAGAGACGCAAAGGAAAAAATTGATATTAAAAATAATATATTTTGGAAAGCAATTATATTCTAAAGCAGGTTCAGAAGTTCGGAAACCTTGAATTAGTTGCCCATCAGGTTGTGGAAGGATTTATTACCGGTTTGCATAAAAGTCCGTTTCACGGATTTTCGGTTGAATTTGCCGAGCACAGAATTTATAATCCGGGTGAATCAACAAAATATATCGACTGGAAATTATTTGCCCGCAGCGATAAGCTTTTCGTAAAACGATTTGAGGAAGAAACCAATTTGCGCTGTCAGCTTGTAATTGACAATTCCACTTCGATGTATTACCCCGAAATTGAAAAACCTTCAATTGAAGTGCTGAATAAAATTTCCTTTTCGGTTTATTGTGCGGCAGTTCTGATTCACTTACTCAAAAAACAACGCGATGCCTTTGGATTAAGTTTGTTTTCTAGTGAACTTGAACTACACACACCCGCAAAATCAAGTTCCGTACATCAGAAAATTTTATTTGCCGAACTTGAAAAAATTCTCAATAATATTGCAAATAAAAATCAAAAGAAAACTTCTGCAGCATCGGTACTACATCAAATTGCCGACAGCATTCATAAACGTTCGCTTGTTGTTATTTTCAGCGATATGCTCGATAACTCGGAAAAAAGCGATGAGCTTTTTAATGCCCTGCAACATTTAAAACATAATAAGCACGAAGTAATTTTATTTCATATAACGGATAAAAAAAGAGAAATAGATTTTAATTTTGAAAACCGCCCATATAAATTCATTGACATGGAAACCGGCGATGAAGTGAAAACATATCCTTCGGAAATCAAGGAAACATACATAAAATCCATAACCGATTATAAAAATCTTATTAAACTAAAATGCAATCAATATAAAATTGATTTTGTGGAAATAGATATTAACAAGGGTTTTCGCGATGTTTTGATTACTTACTTGCTGAAAAGAGAAAGGATGAAATGATTTATTTCATTTAAAATTAAAAATGGAAAAAAAGCTACATTCTCATTTAGATATTTGGAAAGGAAAATATATACTCCGTTATGTTTATACAAAATGGTATAAACAAATAATTTCGGATTTAAAGAAAGAAGGAAAAACAATTGAGTTAGGCGCAGGAAGCGGTAATTTCAAAGAATTCAAGCCCGATGTAATTTCAACAGATATCGAAAACCTTCCATGGCTTGATATGGCATTTGATGCTCATAAAATGCCTTTTAAAGATGAAGAAATAAAAAATATTGTAATGATTGATGTTTTACATCATTTGTCAAATCCGATTTTATTTTTTGATGAATCTTACAGAGTTCTTGAAAAAGGCGGTAGAATATTAATAATTGAGCCATATATTTCATTTTTTTCAAATATTGTTTTTAAAATTTTTCATCCTGAGCCGGTTATTAAAAACATTGATTATTTTACAAAAGAATCTGTTGAAAATAAAAATCCATGGGATTCAAATCAGGCAATAGCAATTCAAATATTTTATAAGGATATTGATAAATTCAAAGAAAGATTTAAAAATAAATTTAAAATCATAAAAAAAATAAAATCCGATTGTATTTTGTACCCGTTATCAGGAGGATTTGAAAAAAAACAATTAATTCCCGATTTTCTTATTCCATTATTCAATATATTTGAAGTCATTTTAAAACCTTTTTGCTTCTTATTTGCATTCAGATGTTACATAGTTATTGAAAAAAATGATTGTAAAAAGGACAATACAATGGATAGTTAAATTTGAACTAACAATTGCCACGACCTTCAGGTCGTGGAAAAGAAATAAAATAATAGCTCGGCTTCAGCCAAAATAAATATAAATATGCCTTACACCAAAGCATTGATACATTTTGCTCACAATTTTGAAAATATTTTGGCTAAAGCCAATATCAACTTTATTAAATAGTCCACGACCTAAAGGTCGTGGCAATTTTATTTACACAAACCATTGTAGAACATAAAAATTTTATACCCGTGCTAAAAAAATATCTACATAAATTATTAAAAAAATATTTGTCTTTTTATATAAATAAATCCGACAGTGTTCTGGAATTAAGTCCAAATAACGAAAAACTATTTAAAGACAATAAAAATTATTCCGAAAGTTCTGACTTTATTTTACTAAATGGCATTATTCATTACGAAAGCGACATTCAAAAAAACTTACAAGAACTATATAATAAAATAACTTCCGATACCCGTGTAATTATTGTTTATTACAGCAGTTTGTGGAAGCCGTTTATTAAATTATCTTCATATTTAAAACTAAGAAAAAAAACTCCCGAAGAAAACTGGATAAGTCATGAAGATGTTGAAAATTTTTTATTGCTTACTAATTTTGAAATTGTGAGAAGAGACAGTAAAATAATTCTTCCGATTTATATTCCTTTGCTGAGTGCCTTTTTTAATAGAATATTAGCACCTTTACCTTTGCTCAAATATTTTTCATTAGTAAATATTGTTATTGCAAGAGCATTAAAAAAAGAAGAAAATTTAAAAACAGTATCTATTGTTGTTCCTGCCCGAAACGAAGAAGGAAATATAGAGGAAATAGTAAAAAGTTTACCAAAACTTAGCGATGACGATGAACTCATTTTCATAGAAGGAAATTCAACAGATAACACCTGGGAGAAAATAAAGTCAGTTGCGGATAAATATAAAAACGAAAAAAATATAATTACCGGACATCAGGAAGGTAAAGGGAAAGGTGATGCAGTTAGAAAAGGATTTTTGCTCGCAACAAAAGATATATTTATGATTTACGATGCAGACATGACGGTTCCTGCAGAAGATTTAATAAAGTTTTATAATGCCATTAAAACCGGTAAAGGTGAATTTATAAATGGAAGCAGGTTGGTATATCCTATGGAAAAACAAGCAATGCGGTTTTTTAATATAATAGGAAACAAATTTTTTGCATCAGGTTTTTCATTCTTAATTGGTCAAAGATTTAAAGATACTTTATGCGGTACAAAAGTAATTTCAAGAAAAAATTATATAAAACTATCTGCAAACAGAAATTATTTTGGTGATTTTGACCCTTTCGGTGACTTTGATTTAATATTCGGAGCAACAAAATTAGGGTTAAAAATAATTGAAATCCCGATTAGATACAAAGAACGCATATATGGAAACACCAATATTCAAAGATGGAAGCACGGTATGATATTATTTAAAATGCTGTTTTTTGCGATGAGAAAAATAAAGTTTTTATAAAAATACAAATATTATATTTAACTTTTAAAATTATTATTATGGGAAAAACCAAGTATTTAATATTAGTAGTAGCAACAACTTGTTTTTTTAGTTGCTCAAATAAAAAATTCAATCCCACCTTCAAATCCAATATCGGCAATAACGGTGAATGGATTAATATGCAAACCATTGGTAAATTTGGTGGACACGAAGATGATATTTGTTCAAAAATAGATTCTTTAAATCCATATTCTTATGGGTTTCAAAAGCTAATGAGTGAAATTAGCCCAAATCCAATTAAGAAAGTAAAAGTAAGTTGTTGGATAAAATTAGAAAATTTAACTCAAAAAATTGGTTTAGTTGTTTCTTTAGATGCAAATAATAAAAATATATTTTGGATTGGACATGAAATAAATCCGCTTATTAAAGAAACAAACAAGTGGTTTAAAGTTGAATTTGAAGATAAATTTCCCGAATTTAAACCAAATGAAACTAATGTTGGAATTTATGTTTGGAATAATAATAAGAACATAGCTTTTGTTGACGATATTGAGATAAAGTTTTTGGAGGAATAATAAAATAAAAAATGTTTAAAAATAAAAAGCAAAAGCTTACAATTACTATAATCACAATTTTCCCTTTACTATTAATATTCTTAGGAATTTTATCAAAAAATGGCATTGGTGTTTATAACTTATTTACGCTTGACCCGGAATATAGTTATTTGTTTAATAGTTTAAATATTTCACGATTTAGTTTAAAAGTATTTCATGTTGACCACCCGGGCACCCCACTTCAAATATTCGGTGCGCTAATAATAAGGATAGTTCATTTATTTCATAGCAAGGAACCACTTCTGGTTGATGTTTTTAAAAACCCTGAGTTTTATCTTCATTCAATAAATATTTCTTTACTTTTAATTAACAGTATTGCATTATTTCTTTTAGGTTATTATGCATATAGAATAAGTAAAAATATAATTATTTGTATTTTTCTTCAGCTTACACCGTTTGCTTCAAATCAAGTAGTTTGGTTTTTTGACAGGGTTAATATTGAACAGATGTTAATTTTTACAATGATACTTTTTGTATGTTTGTTATTTAAATATTTACACGATTATGATATTGAAAATAAAAAGATAATTGACAAATATTTATTGTTATTTTCTGTAATAGTTGGATTCGGAATTGCCTGCAAAATAACTTTCTTCCCGATTTTTTTAATTCCTTTTATTTTAATGGATGGATTTAAGAAAAAACTTTTTTACACGATATTTTCCATTTCATTTTTTTCTTTTTTTATTATACCTGTTATTATATACAAACATGATTACTTTATTGATTGGATTAGAGTTTTGTTTTTTCATAGTGGGCAATATGGACGTGGAGAAAGTAATATTATTGATACGACCAATTTTATATTTAATTTAAAAACTATTTTTAATAATGAATTATTTTTTTCAATCGTTTTTTTATTGGTAATTTTTTCTTCAATAATTTATCATATACCCTTCTTAAAAGTTAAAGAAAAAAATGACAAATACTATAAAGCATTGTTGGGGATAGAAATAGCAATGTTATTGCAAATAGTGATTGTAGCAAAACATTATAGTTTTCATTATTTAATTCCTGCTTTAATGTTGACAATAATCGCCTTTTTTGTGATGTTAAAAATTTATTCCAGAAAATTTAATATTAGATTTATTAATTTAGCTTACATAGTCATTATTTTTTATATCATTTTATTCGAATCAAAAGAAGTTAAAAGAGAATATTCAAGTAATTTAAAACGAAAAAATACGTATCTGAAAACATATAATTTTATATTAAAAAATTATAACAATAAACCAACTTTAGTTATTCCTGATTATTATGTTTGCCCTTATAAAGAAAGTGCCTTTAAATTTGGAATATATTGGGGTGGAGATTATTTTAAAGATAAATATATTGAAGTTTTAGCAAAGCTTTATACAAATATATATATTTATAGCGGATGGAATAAAATGTTTAATGATTGGGAAAATGCCTATTCTTGTACTGATTTATTGAAAAAATATAATAATATAATTTTGTATTCCGATGATCCGGAAATTGAAAATAATATTGTATTGCATGAATTGAATAGTATTAATGAATTTTTTGATATTAAAATAATTAAAACATTTTATAATAAAGAAACAAATGAAAGTATTTATGAAATTTCATACTCTCCCAAATTCAATCGAAAGGTAGTAAGTATTTTTTGCGATGCAGAAACATTGAGTGACAATAAATATTCTTTTATCGGCACTAATAATCGAATTTTCAGCAATGGAAATACCCAAAGCAATGAAAAATTTCTTTCAGGAAAGTACTCTGCTAAATTGACTAAAGATTCACCGTATGGATTTACATATATAATAGGTAAACTTAAGAGTGGTGATGAATTATTTATTAGTGTTTGGAGATATAAATCAAACACTGATGCATCTTTAATTCTTTCCGCAAAAAATACTAAAAAATTATATATAGCGGAAAATAAGGCTATAAAAACTAAAAATAATTGGGAAGAAATAATTATAGATTATAAAGTTCCTGAGAATTTGAATAATGAAGAATTTGAAGTATATGTCTGGAATATGTCAAATAAAGTTGCTTATTTTGATGATTTGAAAATAGAAAAAATCCAACAAAACAAAAACCCATAATGGATTTAAAGGAAACAAAACGGTTTAATTATCATGCTTCCGAAAGACATCCCTGGGAAACGGCTCGCTTTGAGGTAATATGTGAAATATTAAAACAAAAATTTCCTGAAATATTAAAACAAAAACTAAAAATATTAGATGTTGGATGCGGTGATATATTTTTTATAGAAAACTTATCAAAACATTTTCCTTTATCTGAATTTTATGCCGTTGATACTGCCTTTGATGAAAAAATACTTAAAGAACTTAGAAACAAATTTACTGACAAACCAATTTTTATTGAGAACTCATTAAATAATATTGAATTAAAAAAAAATCATTTTTTTGATTTTGTATTATTACTTGATGTTATTGAACATATTGAAGATGATATTGGTTTTTTAACTGATTTGAAAAATAATATTTATATAAATAATAATACTTATTTTATTATTACCGCACCTGCCTTTAATTTTTTATTCTCATCACATGATGTTTTTCTTGGACATTACAGGCGTTATAGCAACAAAACTCTTTACAAATCTATAACTCAGTCGGGGTTTGAAACTATTTCATCAGGATATTTCTTTTTTAGTATTTTAATCTCGAGATTATTTAAAAAAGTTATTGAAAGGTTTTTTAATGTAAAAAAAGAAAATCAAAAAGAAGGTATTGGGAATTGGAATGGTAATAAAATTTTAACTTTAATTATTAAAAAATATTTATTATTTGATTTTAGAATATCTAATTGTTTTAGAAAAATTGGTATTAAAATTCCGGGTTTAACTAACTATGTGATATGCAAAAAATCTGTATAGTGGTTCCATGCTACAACGAAAGTAAGCGACTTCCTATAAAAGAATTTAATGATTTTATTAATAATTCTGAAGATATTTATTTCTGTTTTGTTAATGATGGCAGTAAAGATAATACTATTGAAATTTTATCTGCAATTAAAAAAGCAGTTGGAGAAAAAGCAAAAATTCTTGATTTGAAAAAAAATCAAGGTAAAGCAGAAGCAGTAAGAAAAGGCATTTTGGAATCATTAAATTGGATGAATTTTGAGGCAATCGGGTATTTTGATGCTGACCTTTCTACACCGCTATCAGAAATTTTAACATTGTATGATAATTTAAATAAGAAAACAAATTATAAAATTGCTTTTTGTTCGAGAATAAAAATTGCAAGTAATCATATTGAACGGAGTTCTTTTCGTCATTATTCAGGAAGGGTATTTTCAACTTTTGTAAGTATTTTTCTTGGAATGAGCATATACGATACTCAATGTGGTGCAAAATTAATAAGAACAGATATTATTAATGAAATTTTTAAATCTCCTTTTTATAGTAAATGGTTTTTTGATATTGAAATATTTTATAGAATTAAAAAAAGTTTTGGTGGCGAAGAAGCAATTAAAAATATAATTGAAGTTCCTATTAATCAGTGGATTGAAAAAGGTAAATCTAAAATATCTTTATTAGATTGGCTTAAAGTACCTTTTATACTTTTAAAATTGTATTTTAAATATATGTAATTGACGAGGCTGTATCAAAAGTCCTTTGAGTGCCTTTGAGAATACCTTTGTGCGACTTCGTGGTTAAGTTTCTTTTGAGACAACCTCGTTCACGGTCAGTTAAAAAATCAATTAAAATTTTAATTTCAGAATTTTAATATCATCAAAATACGCATCGGTTTTATTAGAGTTGAATAAATAAACCCATAACACATCTGAATTATAATTTTCAGGAATTATAAAATCCATAGAAACAATTTCCCATTCATTAGAAATAGATTTATTAGCAATACCCTGTGCTTGATAAAATATTTTAGTATCATTATTAGATGCAACAATACCTCCATTATTGTTATTTTTATAACGTTTTGCCTCAATATAAAAATGGTCGCCTTTTTTTATATTGCATATTTTAATTGTTGGATTTATTTGATTTGTTTCATTTAATTTAATTGAATGGGTTCCTGAAAATGCTTTTTCAGAAGAAATTGTAATGTCATTATTAACTAAAAATTTTCCACATTCGGGAACATTATTATTGAGCTTATCAATCTTTTCGGCATCTGTAAATAAGATATATTTAATAATGTTTTCATTAAGAACACAATAAAAAACATTATAAAATGAATTTGATAATGTATATATATAATCACAATTAAGTTTTATTTTATCAACTTCAGAATAACTGATTCCTTTTTCTTGCAAGCGTATTTTCCACATTTGAAAATCATTAAACTTTACAGCTATTTTATATTTTTTTAAATTATCAATCTCTTTAATAACTTTATTAGTTAAATAGTATTGACTATTAATATTAATATTTAAAATAAAACTTATGTTAAAAATAAGTACAATCAAACCAAATAGAGATAAAATATTTATTGAAATATCTTTTAACATTAAACCAAAAAATATTAATATAAAAGGAATTAAAAATAATTGAGGTACATATCTTGCCCACCAGCAAGCATCAGCATTTAAGAATGAAGAAAGTAAAATAAAAAACAATAAATAAAATAAAAACTTACTTTTTTTTGATTTTAAAAAAATTAAAAATAACAAAATGAACGAAATTATAATAGAAACATTATATAAACTGCCAAATCCTCCAACAAAACAATCGGCACCCGAAAAAACATTTTTGTCCTGAGTATCAAAAGGCATTTTTAGTTTAGTGCTTTGGTCGGAACCACCTGAATACGAAAAATACGACATGAAGGCACGTTCAAATCTGTTGGCTTTTTTGAAATTGGACGGATTAGCACCTTCTAATAATTTAAGAGTGTTAAGAGGGTAAAAAGGATGATGCTTATTAATAGTATTGGTTATATACGGATGGTAACTTATTATTCCTATTGAAAAAATAACAGCAATTATCGAGTAAATTGAAATTCTGAAAAATTTTTGTATTTCTTTTTTTATCAAAAAAATCAATGCAAATGCAAAAAATGCAATAACTGCATAAACTAATCCTGTAAATTTTAAACTTACCAGTATAGAAGCAATAAATATTCCAAGTAATTTGAATTGTAATGAGAAAGAATTTTTATAAATTATAATAAATATTGAAAGCAAACAAATAATTGCAGAAATTAATTGCCCGTCAATATAAAAACTTGCAAACTGCATAGTGCTCACAGGATTAAAACTTACAAGCAAACTTATAATGAGATTAAATATTAAAGAAACTTTATTTAGCTTTGTTAATGCCGCAAACGAAAGAAAAAAAGAAGCCATTATGAGTATAATATTAAAACATTTGGCATATTCAATTTTATTAAAATAACTATAAACACATGCTTCATATATTTCAGCTCCTTTTGCATAGTGGTCAACAATCCACGATTTATCATATCCACCTAAATATGCATTTTTTGGAGCGCCACCTTTTATAATATTCCAGCCCTTAGCTAAATAATAAATCTCGTCTTGATGGTACAGAAACCCATCAAATGAATTATCATAAAAAATTGAACTGATTATAATAGAAATAATAATAATTGATGAAAAGATTAAAGCCAATATAAAACCTTTTAGTATTATATTTTTGTTAAAAATATATTTTGAAAATATAAAGCATAAAATAATTGAAAATATAAAACTTGATGGGAAATAATATTTGTTAATGGTTATGTTAAACCAGTATAATAGTGTTGAAATAAACAATTGAAAAAAAATAAAAAATATTAAAATAAAACCGATAGAAAATAATATTTTAAAAAATTTATCATTAACTTTTTCTGAAGGATTAATATGAATTTTTATTCTATCAAAATGAAAGAAAATTTCGTTATTAAAAGGTGCAAGCAAAAATATAAAGTATAAAACTAAAATTATAATGAAATAAATTACACTAAAATTAAATACCGGCCATATCATTAAAAAAAATAATATTGAAGACGCAAGCGAAATTTTTTCATAAGTTTTATCCAAATCAATACTTTGATTTGCTTTTTTAATCAATAGAACCAAAAACTCAGCAATGGCTAAGGTTAATATTCCAAATAGTAAAGGAGAAACAGTAACTCTTAGCAAATACGAATCAACAGTATTTATCAATTTTTCACCAAAAAGAACATAATTACAAGCCAAAAACATCCAGTTTAGTTGAATAAATAACCCTAAAATGAATCCTGCGAGAAATATTATTATCTTATTTTTTAAATGATTAAACATATTTTAAAAAAATTATTTAAAAGTGAATTTTATAAAACCTTTCTTTACAAAAAAATCCTTTATTCTCAGTAGTTTTTTCATTTCTTTTATTTTTTTGTAAAAAATGATACGGTTAAATCATCAAAATAAACATCTGAATTAACATCTGGCTGCCAAGTATAAAGCGATAATTCTTTAATTGAAGTATCATTTGAAAAATATTCCAATTCAAGAAGTTCCCATCCATTTTTATCTGTTTTTTTAACTTCAGATGTTCCTTTCCAAAGTTTACTATTATTATCTATAACTAATGAACCAGTATGTTTATCATTCTTTCTCCAAACATAAAAAAAATAGCGTGTGTTTTTTATTAATTTAATTTTACAACCTATTCCGTAAGGATTGTATTTGTTAACCTTTGTTAGATACTTATCCGAATAGGTTACCCTTTTTGATGTCTTTTCTATATCACTTGAAGAAATATATTTATTAATAAACTTTATTCTTTTAAGAGAATAAAACAATATCTCTTTAGAAGCGTTAATATATTTCATAATAATAATTGCATCATCTCCACTCCATGTAGGATAGTAATTTAAATTTATATCATCAATACCTATAACTTTTTGAAATTGATTATAAATATTTGCAGTATACATTTCATAAGGTATTTCACTCTTATAAAAAACCAAATACGCATTTTTTAAAGATTTTGGAGGTTTGTTATTTTCATTGACTATATTAGAAACATTTAAAGAAAGAATGAATTCTTTATCAACATTTTCCTTTATATATTTGTTTAATTCTTTTTTTAAATCAAATGATTTTTTATTATATATACTTAAGGAAGAAGCTAAAACATTTGATGTTGAATATAAAAGTACTATGAGCAATAAAATATTAGCAGATATTCTTAATTTAAATTTCTTAAAGATGCCGCTTATGTTAATAAACCCAAAAGAAGATAATATTGCAAAGTAAGGAAGGATATATAATAGATTTCTTACTATCATTAACTTATAAAACGAAACGTATATTGCATAAATTAACATAACAATAAATAATCCTAACATATTCCATTCTTTTCTGATAAATACAAAAATAAATCCTATCAATGAAAAAATAAAAATAAGTATTGATATAATAACATTTTTTGAAAACAAAACAAAAATTACATATTGAAATATTTTATTAAAATGATATATGCCCGGTTGAATAGCATATCCAAAATGCCCATTTGAATAAACATCTTTTTGCCAAATTAAATCATCAATAAACATTTTAAATTCAAACACTGCTCCTGGAGTAGTAAAAATAAAACCAACTAAAAAGCATAAACACATAACAATAATGCCTTTTATTATTATTTTAATATCTCTTCTGTTTAGTATAAACTCAATAATAATAAAAATTATAATATTCAGGCAAACTAATCCTGCTGTATATTTAGTACCTGCCGCAATACCAGCAATTAGTGAACTGAAAATTATTTTTTTATTTGCATTTAAATTAAAAAAAAGAATCAATGTTGAAAGTATTGCAAATTGAACAGCAATACAATCTGTTACAGCCCATTTTGAATGATAGCTGAATTCGAAAGAAGAGCATATTATCAAGCCTGCAATCAGTGATGCAAAATAATTTTTTGTTACTTTAAACGTTAAAATATATACCCATATAACGCACAAAGATGAAATTGCCAGAAAAATATATCTAATATAAACATAAAATTCATAATTTGTATCTAATGAATTTATATCGCTAAAACTATAAAAAAATTTATAAATAAATCCTGAAATTAGAATTAAATAATAACAGAATGAAGGATAAATATATTTATGAGGTAAATATGTTCCTGATATTATTGATTTTTTAACACAAATAATAAATATAGATTCGTCCCAATGTCCTCCGAATCGAATACCAAGTGCTCCGTTTATAAAGAGAAAAATATATAATATAATAGGAGTTATTGCAAGCAAATATTTATTTTGAATAAATTTATTCATTTTCGATAAAATAAAAAATCTTAAAAAATTTATTTCTACAAAAAGCTCCTTTTAATTTCAAGATTGTCAAAGTAAGCCGGATTATTTCCGTTATTCCACAAATAAATTACTATTATATTTTTATTTAAACTTTTATCTATTCTGAATTCCAGATTAATTAAATCCCAACCATTAGTTTCACTTTTAATAACTCTGTCGCTGCCCATATAAAATTCTTTTCCTTCAAGAGATGACGCAACAATTACCCCTTTTTTATCATCAGAAAAACGCCAAACGCTAATATCAATTTTTTCTCCTAATTGAATGTCTTTTAATTTTATTGTCATTCCATAAGGATTGTCTTTTGTGAGCTTTGCAGAGTATTTACCATTATATGCCTTTTCATTACTTTGAGTATTCCCGTTTTCAAAAATTATATCTGAACTATTTCCCATAAAAAATTCTTTATTATCTGTTATTTTTTCTGCATCGCAAAATAAAAATTTTTCTTTTATTAAAGCAGTTTTATATTTATCAGATAAACCAGACTTTTCGCCTCTCTTAAAAATCACCAAAGGATAATCATATTTAATTATTCCCCATTCACTACTTTCCTTATATTTATTTAATTCTTTTTTGTATTCTTCGTCGTTCAAAGGATATGTACCATCCGATAATAATAATACAATATAATCGGCATCTGCAACATAAGGATATGTATATATGTATTCTCTGAATGAAAGATGGGGAGCTAACATTGTTTGTGCGCTTACTTTTGCATCCTTTGGTATAACCTTTAATCCTTCATAAACCTTTTCAACATTAAAATCTCTTTTCCAATGAGGTTTAGAATAAAATTGAATAGTTTCTTTACTAAACCAATCAACTTGGGTTTCCATTAATTTATATGATGTATTAATGCAAATCGCAGTAAATAATATAGAAATAATAATTTTGGTTTTTATTTTTAAATTATTCAATCCGTTTATCCACCAAAATAAAGCAATAGTCAAAATAGGTACAAATTCTATTGAATAATGTCCACCCACGCCCCATTTACCATAGTCGTTATTAAATAACTTTTGTCCAAATATTGGCAACAACATAATTAAAAATTGGGGTTTCCAAAGCAGAACAATGCCTCCCGAAAGCAAAACAGCATAATGTAATTCTGATTTTATTCCAAAAGTAGAAGGGTCATTTAAAGGGCTTTCAAATAATAAATTAAAAACATATTTCGGCTTACTAAAACAAGTTTTAATTGCCTCAAGCATGTTTTTTCCAAGAACTGAATATTCGAAGTGTCTGTAACTATTTTCACCCGGAGAAATAGTTGGAATTAATTTCATAATAAAATAAAAATACAATACTGAAAATATTGCATAAAATGAAAGAAATTTAATTTTTCCCTTGTCTTTGTAAAACAACATAATCGCTCCCAGACAAATAAAAAACATCCATAATGCCATATTTTCTTTACTTATTAATATTAGCAAACAAAATATTGATGCATATTTCCATTTGTTGTTATAAACATAATAAAAGAACCATGGAACAAACATTGCAGCCATAACATTATCGTGATAATCAAAACTTAGTGCAGAGTAAATCCCAAAAACAGAATAGAAAAATACGATTGCTATATCTGATAAAACTTTATTCTTAGTCAAATCAAAAATTAATTTATATATTCCTATTCCGCCAAAAACGATTCCCAGAATTTGTACTATAAGCATTGTATATGTCCCTAAAATCCAATATAAAGGAGAAAAAAGTATTGGCAAAAGAGAAAAATGGTCGCCAAGAACATTTTTAAAATGTGAATTGGGATACATTATAACTGCATTATTCCAGCGAAAATGAGCATAATCAAAAATTGCATTATTATTGATTCCCAAATCCCAAGCTGCAGTTCTGAAATTATAATGATTTACCAACGAAATTGAGCAAAAAAGTGAAGAGTAAATAACTATTATTATTAATAAAACTAAGTTGTTTTTTATATTTTTATACATATATAAATTACATTTAAGAAAATTTTGAATATTTTATTTTTTTTCATGTTCCACCGTCCATATTGCATTTAGCTTTATAGCTGAATCCAATGAAATATTACTTTTATTTGCTTGTTTTGCTATAAATTTTAGCCATTCGGGATTACTTCGAATACCATTTTCAAAATTCTTTATTTTTTCTTTATAAATAATATTTTCCCCATTATTCAAAAAAACATCATAAGCATTTTCAATAAATCCCCATCCGAAATTTGAAATATTAGCTTCAGTTGCCATTATTATAATTGCATCTTGCTTTTCTATTTCTTCTTTTAAATTAATTTGACTAACGTCCAATGGTTTTGGGGTTCTTTCAGGATTGATTTGCCTGTTATAAAACCAAAATTCCCCATCATTAAATATTCTTCGAGAAACACCTATACCAAACATTCCCCAATAGTAACTATCGGCAATAACCAAAACTTTTGGCTTTGTCTTATTAGGATTTTCCTCAAAAATATATTTCGGATATGCCATTTTAAATGTTTTTAATTTAAATAACAAGTTCATTCCATCGGCAATATCATAATCTGCATCACGACAGGTATCTGGTAACTCAATATCATTCCAATAAAAGTTTATCATTTTTATATTTCTTTTTTGTTCAATATATTTTATAATAGAGTCGATTGCTAAACACACTCCATAAGAACTCCAATGTATTCCATATTGTGGATATAAAGGATACTTAGATTTATTCTTATTAGCCACAAAATATGAATTAAAATCAATAAAATTAATTCCAAGTTCTTTAGAATACTTTAAATAACATTCAAGATTTGTTTGTTTTTTTTCGGACTTCACTCTATCGGGGATATATTCGGGATAAAAAGAACCTTTGCCGGCAGCAAAAATTAAAATTAAATCTTTATTTAATTTCTTTAAAGTATCTTGTAGAAATTTTATTCTTTTTGTTTGTTCTGCAATTTTTTCTTCACCTATAAAATCCTCTCCATAATAAGCATTAATATAACCTTTTTCATATAAATAATTATTTTTCCCAATGATAACTCCATTTGCTTTTGCAATTTTGTATAGCGAGAAAGCTATCTGATTATTTATTCTTACAGCTGTTTTTCTGAATCCAAAATCTTCATTTAAATATTTTTCTTTACATAATTGATATCTTGCATCGAACCATCCTTTTATTGTAAAGACAGTATCGGGAGCTATTATAATATCTCCTTTTAAAGGATTTTCATTAAATATTTTTAAAGTTGATTGAATATAAGGTGAAATCAACACAAGCAGTAAAAATCCCAATAATATCTTTTTAGTATTTATACTTCTTTTCTCCATTAAAATCTGAAATAAATAAAAGGATTAAACCCGGAACCTGTTATTGAGCTAACTGACAATATCAATAACAGCAAAGAAACAAAAGACATAAAATAATAACGTTTCATACTATAATTATCACCATAAATCATTAGCTGAATTTTTTTGCCTTTTTCGGAATATGCAAAAAAAGCAAAAAATATTGCGATAAATAAAATTGTAATAAATTCTCTATTAAAATAAAAATCATATTTAAATTCAAATGCAAACATTCTTTTTATAAATACAAATGTATCGGATAATTTTTCTATTCTAAAAAATACCCAACCGATAATTACCAAAAGAAATGTTAATACTGTACTTAAAAATTTACCAAGTTTTTTATAAACTTTTAGTAAGAAAATTTTTTCGAGAATTAAAAAAACACCATAATATAAGCCCCACAAAACAAAACTCCATGAAGCACCATGCCATAATCCACAACAAAAAAATGTAATAAGTGCAGCATACATATAAATCCATTGCTCTGATTTTATGTGTATATATTTTTCTTTAGGTAATTTTCTTGAAAAAGAAAATGCTAAAGGCAAAAAGATATATATCCTTAACCATTTAGACAAGGATATATGCCAGCGTGTCCAAAATTCTGTGATGTTTTTGGATATATATGGATTATCAAAATTTTCAGGAAACCGGAAACCTAACATTTTGCCAATACCAATTGCCATATCAGAATAACCTGAAAAATCAAAATAAATCTGAAAAGTATATGCCAGAATTCCTATCCATGCGGTATAAGAACTGATTTCATTATAGTTTAATGCAAATACTTCATCTGCCACTTGTCCCATTACATTTGCAATTAAAACTTTTTTTGCTAATCCTAAAACAAATCTGAAAAATCCAGTCAATCTGTTATCAATTGTTTCATTATGTTCGCGATTTGTTATCTGGTCGGAAATTTCATGATAACGAATTATAGGACCGGCAATAAGTTTTGGAAATAATATAATATAAAGCTGATAATCCCAGAAATTTTTTAATGGCTTAAGAGTCCTTCTGTACACATCTACTACATAAGTAATTGTTTCAAATGTAAAAAAGGAAATTCCTAACGGTAAGATTAATTTTGTCCAGTGAATTGAATTTATTCCAAATACAGAAGAAATTGCATTTACATTTTCTATAAAAAAATTTGAATATTTAAAATAAAAAAGTAATCCAAGATTAATACTAATAGAAAGTGCAAGAATCAATTTTCTTTGCAAATCATTTTTAGATTTATCCATCCATTTAACTAAATAAAAACCTAAAAATGTTGTTCCAAGAATTACAAAAATAAATTTGGGTGCACCCCAACTATAAAATAAAATACTTGAAATTAAAAGAAATATATTTTTATACTTCTTGTTAATTAAAAAATATCCCAGTAATAATGCAGGAAGAAAATATAGGAGAAAAACAATAGAACTAAAAACCATAAATTACTTTATTTACAATGAACTCCTAATTATGTTTTTCCACAATTGTTTTTTTGAAAAAGCAAAAACAAGCAAATTTTGCTTAATAGAAAAAGCATTTTAAAATAATATCTCCTAAAAATCTTTAGCTTTTATTTTTGTTATTTTTCCATCAATTGAAAATATAAATTCACCATCCTCTTTGATTTTTGATTTGAGCAATTTCTGAAATGCCAAATCAATTCCCTTCATTATTTTATCTCTTAATTCGTTTATTTTTTTATTTTTTTTCATTTTTTCTTGATTTCATTATTTGAAATTTTTTTTCATTATAAACTTTCAATTGTTTATTATTATTGCCTTCTGCAATGAGTATTGACGGAGATTTTGAATTATCAATAATCATCCAGTAATCAGAAACAGGCATATAAATTTTAAAGAGATTAATAATTCCTGATTTATAACGACGTATAATAACATCTTCGGGAATACTATGCCCTCCGGAATTTTTTCTTGCTTTAACTCTTTTAATTGCTAAATCAACAGATTCTAAATAGAAGAAAATTAAAGTTACAAAATAATTATTATCTTTTGCTTTTTTTATAGTATTGATAAAACTTATACTTGATAATGTTGTTTCAAAAGCAAAATTAGTTTTCTTATTTATTAAGTCATCAACTCGTTGTAACATTATTTTACCTGCTTCAATTGCTGATTTTTCGGGTTGGAAAGGAGATAACCCACGGGCAATTTCGTCAGCATTAATAAATTCTCTACATTTTAGCATATCGGGTAAAACAGTGTAAGAAGCCGTTGTTTTTCCTGCACCATTACATCCTGCTATAATATATAAATTTGGCATTATTCGATTTTTTTATTCATTATTTTTTTATGCACTCCTCGTCACTGCATCCTTGTTCACTTTTTTAATCAATCCTTGCAAAACCGTTCCAGGTCCTACTTCAATAAATTCGGTGGCACCATCGGAAAACATATTTTGAGCAATTTGTGTCCAGCGGACAGGAGATGTTAGTTGAGAAATTAAATTCTTTTTAATTTCTTCGGGTTCGGTAACTCTTTTTGCGTTTACATTCTGATAAATAGGACAAACAGGAGTATTAAATTTAGTGAAATTAATTGCAATTTCGAGTTCTGCACGTGCCGGCTCCATGAGTGGCGAATGAAATGCACCACCAACCTGCAAAGGCAATGCACGTTTTGCGCCAGCTGCTTTTAATTTTTCGCAGGCAATATTTATTCCTTCCATTGAGCCCGAAATAACAAGCTGTCCGGGACTGTTATAATTTGCCGGAACAACAATTTCATTTATTGAAGCACAAATTTCTTCAACAACTTTATCATCCAATCCGAGAATTGCCGCCATAGTTGAAGGTTGTGCCTCGCATGCCTTTTGCATAGCCATTGCACGTTTTGAAACTAAAATTAATCCATCTTCAAAAGTCAATGCCTGATTTGCAACCAATGCCGAAAACTCACCAAGCGAATGTCCCGCAACCATATCGGGTTTGAAATCATTAATTGTTTTGGCAAGAATTGTGGAATGCAGAAATATTGCCGGTTGAGTAACTTTTGTTTGTTTTAAATCTGCATCAGTTCCGCTAAACATCAAATCGGTGATTCTGAAACCGAGAATTTCGTTTGCCTTTTCGAAAAGTTCTTTTGCAAGTGAAGAATTTTCATATAAATCTTTGCCCATTCCAACGAACTGAGCTCCCTGACCGGGAAATACGTATGCTTTCATTTTAAATTAGTTTAAAGTTTAAGGTTTAAAGTTATCGTCGCCATTAATTAATTTTTTATACTTATGACTTACGACTAAATACTTACTACTTTTTTAGTCTCTTCTTCCGAGAAATCTCAATAGAAACAAGAACAAATTAATAAAATCAAGATAAAGAGTCAATGCTCCGAGGATAGACAATTTACGGGCATTTTCAGTGCCTGCTTCTATTTGTCCACCTATATTTTTTAATTTCTGAACATCATAAGCCGTCAAGCCGGTAAATATGAGAACTCCTATAAAGCTTATTATATAATCAAATCCACTGCTTCGCATAAACATATTAATAATACTTGCTATTATTATTCCAACTAAACCCATCATCATAATAGAACCAAATTTAGTTAAGTCGGTTTTTGTAGTATAGCCGGCAACAGCCATTACTCCGAACATTGCAGATGTAACAATAAATGTTGTAGCTATTGAACTTGAAGTATAAATCAGAAAAATAAAACTCAAACTCATTCCCATAAGAACAGAAAAAACAACAAAAAACAATGTCATTACAATTGCAGATAGTTTATTAATCCCAAATGACATTAATAAAACAAATCCCAATGGAGCGAGTGTTACGAGCCAACCCAAGCCGGTCATTCCTCCTTTTTCTGTTTCGGGATTAGCATAATATAATACACTCATTAATCCTTTATTTGCTGCAAAATAATATGCAACAAAAGCAGTAATTCCCAATGCTAAAAACATCCACGAAAAAACATTCGATACAAATGTTTTTGGTACTGAAATATCCTGATATTTTTCAGGCGAGTAACTAAAATTACTTTTTTGAAATTCCATAGTTATTTAGTTTAAAAATTTAACGTGCAAAAATAAGAAATAATTATAATAAATAAATGCTTGTATGGTTTAAAAAGTTTGTTGTTTGTTGTTTCGCATCATGGAAAGGTATTTATCAATTTCAGAAAGTTTAAAGATTACTAAATTGAAAAAATATATGTTTATTTTTAACTACAAATAACAAACATTTTTAAACGACAAACTCATTATTCCTTAAATTAATTTTAGGTATTGATTTGCAAAATCAATGAAGCTTTGAACCTATGATGTTCAAGAATTCCGCTCTTGTTTTGTTACTTTTCATAAAAACTCCTGTAAAATCGGAAGTAGTTGTAACTGAATTTTGTTTTTGAATTCCACGCATTTGCATGCACAAGTGCTGTGCTTCAATGACAACAGCAACTCCCAATGGTTTAAGTGCATTATTAATACATTCTTTTATCTGCGAAGTCAAACGTTCCTGCACCTGAAGCCGTCTTGCATAAGCATCTACAATTCGTGCTATTTTGCTTAATCCTACAATATATCCGTTGGGAATATAAGCGACATGAGCTTTGCCAATGAACGGAAGCAAATGGTGTTCGCAAAGTGAATATATGTCAATATCTTTCACAACAACCATTTCCCGATATTTTTCTTTGAACATTCCTGATTTCACGAGTTCTTCGGGATTTATTCCGTACCCGTGAGTAAGAAACTGAAGTGATTTTGCAACTCTTTCGGGTGTTTTTAAAAGTCCTTCTCTATTGGGGTTTTCACCAATTGCTTTTAAAACTTTTTTATAATTTTCTGCAATTTCAGCCGTAACAACAGGATTACACATTTCAACTCCATCATAATTATCCATTATGTTCTGTCTTGCCATCTGCTTATTTATTTTTTTCATTGTAAAAAATTTAGTAAAACTGTTTATTTATAGAACTCCCCTCCTGTTTTAGGAGGGGAATTGCTGCTTATTTTAAATTTTCTACTATCTCTTTTGCCTTATTCAAAGCTTTTTCGATACCCTCAATATTTTTCCCTCCTGCGGTTGCAAAAAATGTTTGTCCGCCGCCGCCGCCATCAATTTCTTTTGCCAGCTCTCTTATAATTTGTGAGGCATTCAAATTTTTATCTTTAACAATATTTTCTGAAATAATCAATGTTAAGTTTACTTTTCCATCAAACTCCGAGCCGATAATAAAAAATAAATTTTGAATATTGTTTTTTAAATCAAACGCTAAATCCTTTATAAAATTATTATCAAAATTTAATTTTGCTGAAATGAAGTTCAGTTCGTTAATATTTTCGATTTTGCCTGTTAATTCAGTTTTCAGTAACTTTATTTTTTCTTTATTTAACTCTGTAATTTGTTTTTGCAAATTATTATTTTGCTCCTGTAAATCTCTAATTGCTTTTGATAAGTCCTTCGGATTTTTTAATATTTCCGATATTTCCTCAAGCAACTGGATTTTTGAATTATAAAACTCTTCAGCTTTTTCAGCAGTAATTGCTTCAATTCTTCTAACTCCGGCTGCAACTGCCGATTCTGAAATTATTTTAAACAATCCGATTTGACCGGTTGACCTGACATGCGTACCTCCGCATAATTCAACAGAATATTTTTTATCGAATGCAACTGCTCTCACCGAGTCACCGTATTTTTCGCCGAAAAGTGCCACTGCTCCCATTCCTTTTGCTTTCTGAATAGTAATGTTTCTGAATTCTTCGAGCAAAATATTTTCACGAATTTTTTCATTAACTATTTTTTCAACTTTCAGAATTTCTTCATTTGTAAGTTTTGAAAAATGTGAAAAATCAAAACGTAATCGTTCGTTGTCAACCAATGAACCCTTTTGCTCAACATGTGTTCCGAGAACTTTTTTAAGGGCAGCATGAAGCAAATGTGTTGCGGTATGATTATTTTCGGTTAAAGTTCTTTTGTGTTTATCAACCTTTACTAAAAATGTTTTTGTAACATCTTTCGGAAGTTTCTCGGAAATATGAATAATTAAATCATTTTCTTTAAGAGTATTTATAACTGAAATTTTTTCATCATCAGAAACTAAAAAACCACTATCACCAGCTTGTCCACCCGATTCGGCATAAAAAGGAGTTTTATTTAAAACAATCTGATATTGCTCTTTTTCTTTTGTTTTAATTTTTCTGTATTTAACTATTTCAGCATTACATTCAAGAAAATCATATCCCACAAATTCGACATTCTGTTCTTTTTTTAATTCAATCCAATCTTCTGTTTCAACAGCTGCCGACTGACGTGAGCGGGTTTTTTGCTCTTCCATGAATTTATTAAATCCTTTCATGTCAACACTGAGATTATTTTCTTTTGCCATAAGTTGTGTTAAATCAACCGGAAATCCATAAGTATCGAATAATTCAAAAGCAAAATCACCTTTTATTTCTTTTGATTTAATGCTGCTGATATAATTTTCAAATTTCTGTATGCCGTTGGAAAGAGTTCGCAGAAAAGCAGTTTCTTCTTCTTTTATAACTTTTTTAATTAAAGTTTTTTGTGAAATAAGTTCAGGAAACATATCGCCCATTTGAGTTGTAAGCGGAGAAACTAATTCAAACAAAAAAGGTTCTTTTAAATCCAGATAAGAATACCCGTATCTTATTGCCCGTCGTAAAATTCTTCTGATAACATAACCCGCTTTATTATTTGAAGGAAGTTGTCCCTCAGCAATTGCAAAAGAAATGGCTCTGATATGGTCGGCTGCAACACGCATTGCAACATCATGCTTTTGATTTTTCCCATATTCTTTTCCGGATATATTTGCTACATTCTGAATAAGCGGTTGAAAAACATCGGTATCATAATTTGATTTTTTATTCTGAATAGCCATACACAGCCGTTCAAATCCCATGCCTGTATCAACATGTTTGTTTGGTAATAATTTCAAACTTCCATCTGCCAAACGATTATATTGAATAAAAACCAGATTCCAGATTTCTATAACCTGCGGATGACCTGTGTTTACTAATTTTGAACCATCAATTTTTTTTCGTTCCGATTCATCGCGCAAATCAATATGAATTTCGGAACAAGGACCACAAGGACCGATATCGCCCATTTCCCAAAAGTTATCTTTTTTATTTCCTAAAAGTATTTTGTCTTCGGAAATTATTTTTTTCCAGTAATTAAATGCTTCGTCGTCTTTTGGTAAATCTTCTTTTTCATCACCTGCAAAAATTGTAACATATAATTTTTCTTCATCTAATTTGTAAATCTTTGTAAGCAATTCCCACGCCCATTCAATTGCTTCTTTTTTAAAGTAATCGCCAAACGACCAGTTACCAAGCATTTCAAACATTGTATGATGATAAGTATCAATTCCCACTTCTTCCAAGTCATTGTGTTTACCCGAAACACGAAGGCATTTTTGTGTATTTGTAATACGTGAATGTTTTGCTTGAGTGTTGTCAAGAAAAATATCTTTAAATTGGTTCATTCCGGCATTTGTAAACATCAGTGTCGGGTCGTTTTTAACAACCATCGGTGCTGAAAGTAAAATACGGTGTTGTTTCGATTGGAAAAAATCCAGAAACGCTTTTCTTATTTCGTTTGAAGTCATTTGAATCAATTATCTTTGAAAGCAAAATTAGAAAAAATAGATGATTTGCAGAAATTAATTTATTTCAAAATTGACAAGTGATAAATGATTACTTTCTGCTCTGTGCACTTCAATCTTCTTCAACTAAAACAAAGTCGAGTTGTTTTTTTGTAAGGTCAGCATTTGCAACTTTTATTTTTACTTTATCGCCGAGTTTGTAAACATTTCTGTTACGACGACCTATTATCATGTAATTTTCTTCATCAAGATAGTAAAAATCATCATTAATATCTTTTAATTTTATCATTCCTTCGCAGTGGTTATTTATTAATTCCACATATATTCCCCACTTTGTAACTCCCGAAATAATTCCGTCAAAAACTTTTCCTATTTTATCCGATAAATAAAGAACCTGCATGAATTTTATTGATTCGCGTTCGGCTTCGGCTGCCTGCATTTCCATTTTTGAAGAGTGTTTGCACATTTCTTCAAGTTTTTCAATATTTTCTGCTGGCTCGTTGTTCAGATATTTTTCAAGAAGACGATGAACAAGAACATCGGGATAACGGCGGATAGGTGAAGTGAAATGAGTATAAAACCTGAAAGCCAGTCCATAATGACCTACATTAATTGTAGAATAATGTGCTTTCGCCATTGTGCGAATGGCAAGATTTTCAATCATGCTCTGCTCGTTTTTTCCTTTTACATTTTCGAGCATTTCATTCATTGATTCGGAAATATTCTTAGTAGAATTTGTTTTAATTTTATATCCTAATTTTCCTACAAATCGCGCTAATTCAATTAATTTTTCGGGGTCCGGTTCATCATGTATTCTGTAAACAAATGGTTTTGTTTGTTTATTTTCCTTTTTCATTCCTGCAAGTTCGGCAACTTTTTTGTTGGCAAGCAGCATGAAATCTTCAATGAGCATGTTTGATTCTTTCTGTTGCTTCAAAAATACTCCTACCGGTTTCAATTTTTCATCAAGTTCAAATTTCACTTCAGCCCTGTCAAATTCAAACGAGCCACGGCTGATTCTTTTCTTACGGAGTTTTTTTGCAAGTTCATTTACTACAGATAATTCATCTGCAAAATCACCTTTCTTTTTTTCAAGAATCTCCTGCACTTCATCGTAATTAAATCGTCTGTTTGAATTAATAATGGTTTTTCCGAACCATTCATTTTTTATTTCAGCATCATCATTCAACTCAAAAACTGCCGAAAAACAAAGCTTGTCTTCATTCGGACGAAGTGAACAAATATTGTTTGATAAATTTTCGGGCAGCATCGGAATCACCCTGTCAACAAGATAAACTGAAGTTGCACGATGCAATGCTTCTTTATCAAGAATAGTATCTTGTTTTATATAATGTGTAACATCGGCAATATGAACGCCCACTTCACAATTTCCGTTATTTAGTTTTTTGAATGAAATTGCATCATCAAAATCTTTTGCATCAATTGGGTCAATTGTAAAAGTCGTGATATTCCTGAAGTCCCTGCGTTTTTTAATTTCGGGTTCGGAAATTATTACAGAAATTTTATTTGCTTCTTCAGTAACTTTTTCGGGAAATTTAAGTGGAAAATTATAATCGACAATTATAGAATTTATTTCAGTGCTTGTTTCACCAGGATTTCCGAGCACTTCAATAACTTCACCAAAAGGACATTTTGAATTTTCTGCCCAGTCGGTAATTTTTACAACTACCTTTTGTCCGTTTTTCGCATCTTTAAGACTATTCAATGGAACAAAAATGTCTGTTCCAATGTTATTATCGGAAACAAAAAAAGCAAATCGTTCGGAAATTTTCAGAGTGCCAACAAATTCGGTTTTTGTTCTTGAAATAATTTCTATTACTTCGCCTTCGGGTTGTTTATCTTTCTTTTTCGGATACAGAAAAATTTTAACGGTATCGCCGTTTAATGCTGTTTTCAGGTTTGATGCAGCAACTTTAATATCTTCTTCCGATTGTTCGGATATTATGAATGCTCTACCAGAAGAAGTCATATCAACTATTCCGGTAATATATGCCGATTGCTTTTTTATTTTTTCAAGTTCTTTGGGATTTATTTTGAATTTTCCCTGATATTCCTGAACTAAATATCCTTTTTTTGAAAGTTCGGAAAGTGTATTAATTATTAATTGTCTGAATGATTTATCATTCTTACCAAGTCGTTTGCATACTTGTTTATAATTTAAAGTTTTTTTAAAACTCTGAACAAAAACTCCGAAAACATCTTTTTGTAATGATTCAAGAGGTTTGTTTATATCTGATTTGTTTTTTGGCATTAATTTAATTATTGAGTAAGATTTATTATGGTAAGAATTTGCCACAGATTAAGTTAATAAAAAGAAAAAATATCAAACACCGAATTTCGAATGTCGAAATTTAGCAATTCATTAATTTAACAACAAAACATATTTAATCTGTGAATCTGTGGCATTTTTATTTTTCAAATTTCAAAAATTTCAAATTCGTAGTTTTCCATTATTTGATTTGCAAGAAGAAGTTTACAGGCGGCATCAACTTTTTTAGTTGCTGTTGTTTTATCGGATGCTTCTATTTCAAGTGTAATATGTTTGCCAATTCTTATGTTTGTAATTTCTGACAAATTGAGATTTTTCATGCTTGAAGTTACGGCTTTACCTTGTGGGTCGAGTAATTCTTTTAATGGCATAACATTTATTTCAGCTCTGAATTTCATGGCTATTATTTTGTTTGGAGATATTGTTAAACAAAGATAAAATTATATATAAAAATATGATTAATGGTATCGCAATAAAATAAAATATTGCGAGCAGAATTATTGAAGCGAGCAAAAAGGAATAACTGAGTTTATTATCTTTGAATGAGAAAGTTTTAATTTTAAGCGAAAATAAAGGAATTTCCGATACCAGCAATGCAGAAATTATAAGCGTAATGGAAATTAAAACTATAGGATTTAAAATAATCGTAACAAAAAAATATTCGTTGCGGAATAAAGTGCAATACGGGTTTTGAAGTATTAGTGGAAATGACATGATAAAAAGTGCGCTTGCAGGAGTGGGTAAGCCGATAAAATATTCTTTTTGCCTGATATCCAGATTAAATTTTGCAAGACGCAACAATGAAAATACGGTAATAATAAAACCGAAACATGAAAAATAAGGTGAAATATTGATATTACCGATGCTGATGCTGATAAAAATCAATCTGTACATCAGAATTCCCGGAACTAATCCAAAGCTTATAGCGTCAGCTAATGAATCAAGTTGTTTTCCAAATTCCGATTTTGCATTAAGAGCACGGGCAACAAAACCATCAATAAAATCAAACACCATTGCAAGATAAACAAAATACGAAGCCATCCATAGCTCTCGGTTTATAAGAGAAATCACAGCAAAGCATCCGCAAACAATGTTAATACAGGTTACTGCATTTGCAATATGTTTATCAAATTTCATAATTTTATTTATAAAAAATCAAAAGGTTGTAAGAAAAATTTGATTGATAATTTTTACTTTACAACCTTTAAAATTTATTTTATTTATTTTATTTTTTAGGATTTTTTTCCTGTGTTTTAGGTGCTCCTATTTTTAAAAGTTCAACTTTGAATATTAAAGTTGAGCCGCCCGGAATTACCTGATTTCCGGTATCTCCATAAGCCAAATCAGATGGAATATATAATTCATAAACAGAACCTTCTTTCATTAATTGCAATCCTTCAATCCATCCTTTGATTACACCATTTAATCCGAATGTAGCAGGTTCGCCTCTTTTATATGAAGAATCGAAAACATTACCGTCAATTAATCTTCCTTCGTAATTAACAGTTACCATATCGCTTTCGGTAGGAATTTTACCTTTCCCTTCTTTAATTACTTTATATTGTAATCCGCTTTTGGTTTCAAAAACTCCTTCTTTTTTCCTGTTTTCGGCAAGAAATTCAGCACCTCTTTTTTTATTTGGTTCTGATGCTTTGGTTGCTTTTTCTTTTTCTTTTTGCATCATTTCCTGTTGAAACGACATAAGTATTTTTTGTTTATCAACTTCCTTGAAAACAAGGGAATCTTTACCATTTACTGCATCGTTTATTCCTGCTGAAATAGCTTCGGTATTAAATTTTACCGATGTATCAGTTTTAAGATTGCGTCCGATATTTGTACCTATAACATAACTAACCGAATCCATTTTTGTTTTTAATTCAGTTTTTTTATCTGTTTTTTTATTACATCCTATGAACATAATTATCGACAAAATTGCGAACCCTGTAAAAAAATATTTTTTCATTTTAATTAAAGTTTGGTTAATAAATTATTTGAAATTTTCAGCAAAGGTAAAATATTATTATTTAAAAAATAATATTTTTTTTGTATTCATATAAGATTTATTTTTACAGATTATTCGGATTAAATAGTGTTCGTCCATAAAGTCGAAAGTTTGGTTCAGAATGTCCGAGTTCGAGGCTTTCGAGGTTTTGCAAATTAGGAGTATACTGGAGTATTCGACTGATTTGCAAAACGAGAGTAACGAAGAAATCGGACATTATGGACAAACTCTAAATATATGATTTCGGCATCAATAGTAATAATTACATTAAATGAAGAGCGGAATATTGAACGCTGTCTCAATTCTGTTAAAGATATTTCCGATGATATTATTGTTGTTGATTCGTATTCTAACGACAAAACAAAAGAAATCTGCAAAAAATATGATGTAAATTTTATAGAATATGACTGGAAAGGATATTCCGAAACCAAAAATTACGGAAATAGCATTGCAAAATATGATTGGATACTTTCAATAGATGCAGATGAAGTTGTTTCAGAGAAATTAAAAAAATCTCTTTTAAATGTTGATTTAAATTCGGGTTTTGACGGATTTTATCTTAAACGTTTAAACAATTATTGTGGTAAATGGATTAAACATTCTGGTTGGTATCCCGATAGAAAAATAAGATTGTGGAATAAAAATAAAGCAAAATGGGAAGGCGAAGTTCATGAAAAAATAGTTTTAGAAAAACAATCTGAAATCGGCTGCCTGAAAGGAAATTTATTGCATTATTCCTACTATACAATAAAAGAACATATAAAAAGAATAGAAAAATATTCCGATATGTCTGCACAGGAATATTTCAAAAAAGGTAAAAAATCAAATATTTTTAAAATTTACGTTGCTCCTGTTTTTAAATTTATTTTGAATTATTTTATAAGATTGGGGTTCTTGGATGGATATTACGGTTTCATAATTTGTAAATTAACGGCGTACACTACCTTTCTTAAATATTATAAATTAAAAAAAATATCGAACATCGAACACTGAATATCGAATGTTGAAGTTTTCAATTTTTTGTTTTTTTGCTTTCTCGCACAAACAATAAAATTCCGAAACTTTAAACTTTAGACATTAAACTTTAAACTATTTTAACATCGAACACTGAATGTCGAAGTAGTTGGCGTTTTCTTGCAGCAACTAACTAAAACCTGATTTTTTATAGAAGTGTCAAACAAGCTGCCAAAGCTCCAAAAATTACAGTAATAAATTTTTGAATGTTATACTGGTGGTTTTCGCTTGTTTCGAAAAGTATCGATGTGGATACATGAAGAAAAACTCCCACAACTAATGCCATTATGTAACTAAAATACTGAGATAAATTTCCTACAATATTATCATTGATAAGATAACTTGTAACCGAACCCGCGGGAGTAACTAAAGCAAATAATATAAGTAAAAGAAAAGCATTGTTTTTTTTCATTCCCGAAGCGAGAAAAAGAGTCATAAGTAAAATAGAAATCGGAACATTATGAATCACAATTCCTATTAGCAAAGTATGTTGAACTTCTTTGTCAAAAGTATCGACCAACGGCATTCCCTCTAAAAATGAGTGGATGCACAAGCCAAGCATAATTGCTAATGGAAATATTTTATTTTCGTGCGAATCAATATGTGAATGTCCGTGTTCAATGCCTTTTGTGAAAAAGTCGAGCAGAACCTGAATTAAAAATCCGAATAAAATAAAAATACCTGGATTTAAAGAAGTTTTAACAGAATATATTTCGGGAATAAGATTTAATGCACTTATTGCAAAAAGAAATGCACCGCTAAAAGATAATAGCAATTTCAACAATTTTTCATTTTCTTTTTTTATAAAGAAAACAACGGAACCGCTGAGCAGCACTCCAAAAAATAATATTAAATAAATATATAAATTATTTAGCATTGTGTGTAATCAAATTTGCCACAGATTATTTGCATATTTTCTTTTTTTATAAGATGTTATGAGAATATTTCGCTAAAGTTCAGATTATATTTATAAAAATACTCTTTTTGTAATTAATGAATTTTTATCATAAATATAAGCATATTTTTGGACTTCAGTCCAAATTATAAATGCCATACAAATTTACTAAACTTTGAAAACTTAGTAAAGCTTTTTTGCAAATTTAATCAACATTCATAAATTACATAACTTTGTAGAAATTATATAAAATTTATGAGTAAAAATTTTTCAGTTGATAAGTTTTTAAACGATTCATTAAATAAAAAAGAAAAAGAAAATTTGCTACGAAATTTACGTTGCGAAAATAATCTTATTGATTTTTGTTCCAATGATTATCTTGGTTATGCTCGTTCTGATGACTTAATTAAAAAATTTAATGAAGCTAAGCTTTTTTTAAATAGAATTGGTTCTACCGGTTCACGTTTGATTTCAGGAAATTATAAATTCACCGAAGAGCTCGAAAAATATATTGCTGAATTTCATGGTGCCGAAGCAGGACTGATTTTTAATTCGGGATTTGATGCAAATTTAGGATTACTTTCAAGTATTCCGCAGCGTGGTGATACTGTAATTTATGATGAATTGTCGCATGCTTCGGTAAGAGAAGGTGTTCGTTTGAGTTTTGCAAATTCATACTCCTTCAAACATAATGATATTTGTGATTTACAAAGCAAACTTGAAATTGCGAAAGGAAATATTTTTGTCATTGTTGAGTCGGTTTATTCTATGAATGGCGACTTTGCATTATTAGAAGAAACTTCTGTCGCCTGCAACGCATACAATGCAAATCTCATAGTTGATGAAGCACATGCAACCGGAGTTGTAGGAAATAAAGGAGAAGGATTGGTAAAACTTTTAAATTTACAGGGAAAAACTTTTGCTCGAATGCACACATTCGGCAAAGCAATCGGCAGCCACGGGGCAATAATACTTGGAAGTAGTTTATTGAGAAAATATCTGCTCAATTTTTCACATTCATTTTTTTACACTACTGCATTGCCCTTGCATAGTTTAGTTTCGGTTAAACTTGCTTACGAAAAACTTTCTGAAGATGTTGAAAATATTAATAAATTAAAGGAGCTGATTAATCTTTTTAAATCTTCAGCAAAAGAAATCAACAGTTTGGAATTGATAAAAAGTGAAAGTGCAATTCAGTCGGTTATAATTCCCGGTAATGATAATGTAAAAAAAATAGCACAACATTTACAGGAAAATGGACTTGATGTGCGCCCCATTCTCAGTCCAACTATACCTAAAGGAAAAGAACGCCTGAGAATTATTTTACATAGCTTTAACAAAGAAGAGGAAGTAAAAAAGTTGATTGATGTTTTGAAACAGAAAATTTGAAATTTTCAAAAAACCCCTCCAAGCATGCTGTCTCAAAAGCAAAATTTTAGTACTTCTTTCTCTGTGGTTCTCAGCGAATACTCTGTGAATCTCTGTGTAACAATAAAATAAAAAATAACACAAAGAGCCACAGAGAATGCACAGAGTTACACAGAACACTTTTAACACCCTACTGGGAAAATATCGACAATTTCAATAATAATATTTTTCGGGAGCTTTTTTATACATAGGTATCAGCCAGCAAACTTTGAAGCCATAAAGTAAATCTAAGCGTCTGGAAGTATCTTTTTTCATTTTATTAAAATCATAGCGGCGGCTTTGGGTAAAACCCTGGGTAAAATCAAATCCTGCAATAAAACTAACAAGCCGTTTATTTCCCAGAAATATATATCCGATGAATTCATTCAGGGCAAAACCGTTTGTAAGGCGGTCGTAACCTTTTTTATAATCACCACGCAGCTGATAAGCACTGTTATTGGTATTTTCAATTCTTATTTTATGCTGCAAAAAACCGGGACCAAGTGTAAATAAAAATCCCGAATTCGGATTTGGTCCAAAACCTTTAAATACTTTACCGAATTTTGTTCCGATATAAAATCCTCTTTCAAAAAGATAAACTTCTGCGGGTTCTCCATTAGCATCAATAATAAAACCAACATTTGTAGAAATAGAATCGAAAATATTATCTTCTTTAATTTTATTGCCGAACATAAAATTAAATTCGATTCCGTAAAGAAAATTCTTTTTGTCTTTTATCGAAAAAGCACCACCAACATTTGAATTTAATCCGAATCGTTTTGCCAAATCTCCACCGGGAATTTGCAATGTATAAGAAGCCGAAATAGCGGAAATAAAAATACTTGAATCTTTAATACTTGCCTGAGGAAATGCATAAATAAAAGAAAAAAGAAAAAAGAATATTATTGAAAATTTCTTCATTTTATTAATGTTAAATTTAATCATTTGCATATAAACTCTTTTATAACAGAAAAATTGTAAAAATATTTTTTTAAAAAATGTAAACTTCCAGTAATTTCGATTCTGTTTCGGGCTTCAGTATTATATTTTTTAAAACTGCCGGAACCAAAACGGTTTCTCCTTTAATCAAATCAATTGCGTTTTTTCCGTACTCAAGTTTCATTTTTCCTTCAACACAAATATAAATTACAAAAGAATCTATAAAATTATAATCCAATGAAATTTCTTTTGTAAGATGAATTACGTTTGTTGTAAAATAAGGACATTCAATAATGTTTGACGATTTATTTAATTCCGTTTGATAATATGTTTTATAATTATTGTAATGTTTGTAATCCATAACATCAAGTGCAAAGTTGAGATGTAATTCGCGTGATTTCCCTTTTTTATCAACTCTGTCCCAATCGTAAATGCGGTATGTTATATCAGATGTCTGCTGAATTTCAGCGAGACAAATTCCCGCACCTATTGCATGAATTCTACCTGCCGGATTGAAAAATACATCATCTTTTTCGGCGTTTTCAAAGTTCAGAATATTTTTCAGTTTATTATTTTTCAGATGTTCCAGAAATATTTCTTTGTTCACTTCTTTGTTGAAGCCATTTATAATTTGTGAATTTTTGTCTGCATTCAGAACATACCACATTTCAGTTTTTCCATAACTATTATGATTTTTTCTTGCTGTTTCATCATCGGGATGCACCTGAACAGAAAGCATTTCCTTAGCATCAATAAATTTTATCAATAAAGGAAATTCTATTCCAAACTGTTCATATATTTTATCACCAACCAAATCGCCCATGTATATTTCAACGAGTTCCTCAAGATTATTTCCTTCAAGGAAACCGTTTTTTACCAACGACAAGTCGCCCTGAATTGCTGATATTTCCCATGCTTCGCCGCAATTTGGCAACGGTGAGAAATCTTTTCCCAGAATAGTTTTAATTTTATCACCACCCCAGATTTTATCTTTAAATATTGTTTTGAATTTTAACGGATATAATGAATTCATAAATAAAATTTAGGATTAAGGATTTAAGATTTAGGATTAGAAAAATAATTTCAACAATTCAACAGTTCAACAATTAAGCAATTAAATAATTTTACTAATCTAATAATAATATTATAAATCATGCAAAAATAAAATAAATCAATTTTTTATCACCTATATCTTAAATATCTTCCGATTTTAAGTGGTGTTGTTGATTTCATTCTGTTCAATCTGTATAGTGTTTTTACAGGAATTCTTAATTTTTTTGATATTTTACCTATATTATCTCCTTTCTTAACTTTATAATATCTCGGTTGCCGTGCTTCTACCAAGTATTTAAAAGAATTTTTTGTAAGGTTAAGTTCATTTGAGAGCAATTTATAATTTGTAAAATCAATCACCATTACAGGATTTATAGGTTGTCCGAGGTATCTTATTTCGAAATGCAGATGTGGTCCAGTTGAATGGCCTGTGCTGCCGCCATATCCGAGCAAGTCGCCTGCTTTTACAACCTGATTTGTTTTTACATTTGATGCTGATAAGTGGGCATAAACAGTTTCCAAACCATTATTATGCCGCACAACAATTACATTTCCGTAACTTTTACTTCGCTTTGTAACACGCACCATTCCGTCAAAAGCACAAAGAACGCTATCACCAACATTAAGTTTTATATCAGTACCGAAATGATAATGCCTCCACCGATAACCAAAACCCGAAGTAATATAATTTTTCATCGGATGAATATATTTACTTTTATTATTCACTAAAGTAATTGTTGTGGAATCGAGCATTTTAAAAATATCGAACTTATAAGGATGTACAAATACTGTATCCCAAAGTTGATAAATATCCTGACAAGGAGCTTTTGTGAAATTATAAATTACAGTAGAATGAGAAAAAAACCAATCATTAAAAGCAACTGCATTACTGTCATATATTAGTTCGTCTGTAGTTAAAAGTTCATCGTTGAAATAATCATCATTGAAAGTAGTATCTTGAGCTTCCTGGTCAAAATTATCTTCAATTTCCTGAGCTTTTAAAGTATTATTTAGCAAAAGATAAAAAGATAAAAAGATAAAAAAGAATTTAAAAAAAAGAAATGTTTTTTTTAATCTGTTTTGATATTTATTTTTTATTTTCAACTGTAACTTGGGTTTCAAAAAATATATTCTACAAACGATTATGATTTAACTTTTGTTGAAATAATATAGTTTAATTGTTAAAAAATCAAAAGCAGTACAGATAAATTATAGAAACAACAATTTAACAATTTAGCAATTTAAAGTTTTTGTTAAAAATCAATTTCATTTTCCTTTTCTTTTTTTTCTGAATCATCAGTATTGCAATTAAGTTTTGATGAAACTTTTTCTATGCCGTCAAAATCTTCCTGTCGGATTCTTAATGATTTATCGGCATATACTTTTTTCATATATAATGCCCATATTGGTAAAGCCATTGTGGCTCCCTGTCCTAAATCGGTGCTTCTGAAGTGTACACTTCTGTCTTCGCAGCCAACCCAGACGCCCGTAACAAGCTGTGGCACTACTCCCATGAACCAGCCGTCGGAGTTATTTTGAGTCGTTCCTGTTTTTCCTGCAATAGGATTTGACAAATTATATTTATACCGTAATCTTGCGCCAGTTCCCCATAAGCAAACGCCTTTCATTAAATCGAGCATTAAAAATGCAGTATTTTCGTTAAAAGCTTCTGTTGTTTTTGGCGAAAATGTTTCAAGCACGTTGCCATTTTTATCTTCAATTTTTGTAATTAATATTGGCTCAATCCATCTGCCTTTATTTGCGAATGTTGCATAAGCTCCAACCATTTCATATAAACTTAATTCCACAGTTCCAAGACATATTGAAGGTACAGCAGGAATAGAGCTTGTAATTCCCATTTTTCTTGCAATTTGAACCACTGCTTCGGGTTTGTATCTTTTCATCAAATAAGCAGAGATATTATTTATAGAATTTGCAAGTGCCCATTTTAAAGTTACCATTTCTCCTTCTCTTGCATCGCTTGAATTTTTTGGCGTCCATGGTTCACCCCCGGGATTTTCAAAACTGACAGAAATATTAGGAACTTTAGAGCAAGGTGTAAATTCTCCTTCCTGCATCGCAAGTGTATATAAAAATGGCTTAAATGTTGAACCCACCTGTCGCTTGCTTGAAATCACATGGTCGTACTGAAAAAATTTATAATTTATCCCTCCTACATAAGCTCTCACATAACCCGTTCTCGGCTCAACCGACATTAAACCAGAAAGTAAAAAATATTTATAATATTTTATCGAATCCATTGGCGACATGGTAGTATCTTTGATTCCCTTCCATGAAAAAACTTTCATTTTAACAGGTTTTTTAAATATTTTTGAGATTTCAAATTCACTATATCCCTGTGCTTTCAGAAACTGATAACGGTCGCTTCGTTTCACTGACTGGTCATAAGTTTCTTTTATCATTTCAGGTTCCATGGATTCATCAAAAGGTGCATTTTTAATGCCTTTCCAGTGTCGGTAAAATTGCGATTGCAGTTCTTTCAAATGTTCAACAACAGCTTCTTCGGCATATTTCTGCATTTTTGAATTTATTGTAGTATATATTTTTAGTCCGTCTCTGTATAAATTATAAGGAGTGCCATCTGCTTTTAAATGGTTATTGCACCATTCGGCAAGAACTCCTCTCAGATATTCGCGCAGATATGTTGCCAATCCTTCTGTATGGTCTTGTATTTTAAATCTTGATAAATCTATTGGAAGGGTTTTTAATGAATCATATTGTTTTTCGGATATGTAATTGTATTTGTACATCTGGTGCAAAACAACTTCACGTCTTTTTATGGCTCTGTCATAATTTCTAACCGGATTGTACCACGAAGGAGCTTTTAAAAGTCCTATCAGTAATGCTGATTGTTCTGCTTTCAGTGCATCGGGAGTTGTATTGAAATATGTTTTTGCTGCCGACTTTATTCCATACGATTGATTACCGAAATCAACTGTACTAAGATACATTGCAACAATTTCTTCTTTTGTATAGTTGCGTTCTAATTTTATTGCTGTGAGCCATTCTTTAAGTTTTATGATAACAAGTTTGAAAAAGTGAGGATTTTTTTCGCGCGGGAAAAGATTTTTTGCCAATTGCTGTGAGATTGTGCTGCCGCCGCCTGCATTTTTATTTCCAAACAAAATATTTTTTGTAACAACTCTGAATAAACTTTTGAAATCAATTCCTGAATGTTTTTGAAACCTGTAATCTTCGGTAGCCACAAGTGCATTTATAACATTTGATGAAAGTTCGTTATAACGGGCATTAGAACGATTTTGAAAAAAATATTTTCCCAAAATAACATTATCTGCAGAATAAACTTCGCTGGCAAGACTGCTTTTGGGATTTTCAAGTTGTGTGAAAGTGGGCAATTGTCCGAACCATCCGAATGATACTGCAAAAAAAAGCAACATCATCAATACAAGCGGAACAATAAGCATGAGCCAGATAAACTTAATAAAACTTCTACCGGTTTTGCTTTTTGTCATTTTTATTAGAGATAATAATAAGTTTAGTGTTACATTAAATATTATTGTCTTTGATTAATGAAGCTGGATGTTAGATGTTGAATGTTGGAAATTTGCGATTTTTCTAACCTCCAACTTCCAATTTCCAACTTCAGTTTTGTTACAATTGTATTATATAAATTTGTTATTTTTCAACCTTTTCGATACGAATGCCTATGTCAGTAATTCCGAGCAAATCCTCATTCCGCATTGCCTGCTCAAATTTAAAAATATATTTTCCTTTTTTTGGAAAAACAAGATTTTTTTTAAACAGCATCCTGTTGAACCATAAATCGCCAATGCCTTTGCCAAGCCATCTTCCTTTTTCATTTGCAAGTATGCAAACAAAAGTGTCTATTGACGACTTGTTATCGGGGTAAATAGTATTTAAAAAAATGTAAATATTTCTGTAAGCGTAAGAACCTTTATTGCGAATATTGAAATAAATATTATTCAGCGAAGTTGTATCGGTAATATTAATTTCAAAAGATATTTTATTTTTTCTGTTCCAGTTTCCTTCGGGTATTTCTTTTATATCCTCGAACACTCTGTTTTTATCACACGAATAAAATAGGAATAAAGCTATTGAAATTAAAAATAAATTTCCGAATAGTTTGGATGGTTCTCTCATTTTATGATAAAATTTTGATTTTCATTTTTATTATCCCAGAGAATATTGCTTTCGTCATTTTCTTTTTCAAGTTCTATTTGAGCGGGCTTTTGTCCTTTGCTGTTCATTGCCATCACTTCTTTTACCCTTTCGATATTAACTTCTATTAAAGTGTTTGGGTCGTTTTTATATGAGTACCACATCATTTTTTTAAAAACATCTGTCTTTTGATAAACGGCATCACCTTTTTTAGATTGAAGAATAACTGAATTATCGGGAAAATCTTGCAAAGCATCAATGTAGGCATCAAACTCATAATTGAAGCAGCATTTAAGTTTGGCACATTGTCCGGCAAGTTTCTGTGGATTTAGTGATAATTGCTGAACACGGGCTGCATTGGTTGAAACAGATTTGAACTCGTTAAGCCAGGTTGAGCAACAAACTTCTCTTCCGCATGAACCAATAGCACCGAGTTTACTGGATTCCTGCCGAACTCCTATTTGCTTCATTTCGATTCTCAGTTTAAATTCATCGGCAAGAATTTTTATGAGTTCGCGGAAATCAACCCTTTCTTCGGCAGTATAATAAAATATGGCTTTTGTTCCGTCACCCTGATATTCAACATCACAAATTTTCATAGTTAAACCAAGGTTTTTCGCTATTTCCCTTGCCTTATACATAGTTAAAACCTCAAGTTCCTTAACGGAATTCCATTTATCAATATCTATTTGCCGTGCTCTTCTGTATATTTTTTTTATTTCTTCGGATTTTTCATCAATTTCACTTAATTTTATTTTCATCCGTACCAATTCTCCTATAAGTGAAACCGTACCTATGTCGTGACCCGGACTCGCTTCAACCGCAACAACATCGCCAATGACAAGATTTATTTTATTTACATTTTTAAAAAAATCTTTTCTGCTGTTTTTAAATCTTACTTCAACAATATCAAATAATTCTTTGCCTTCGGGCAATGGAATATCATCGAGCCAATTAAATGTATTGAACTTGTTAGAGTTGATGTAATATTTCTTATTCAAATAAGTTTTTTTATAACTACAATCTTTAGATGTACAATCAAAACAATTCATAAAAAATTATGCTGGTAAATATTTAATGTTTATTTACAAAGTTACATTAAATTTTGCAATTTTAATAAATGAGTTATTTTTATGGGATTTATTTTAGTATTTTTGTGAATTAAGGATTTTGTTAAAACAAATGTTATGTATTTATTTTTCGACACTGAAACAACAGGATTACCACGAAATTGGAAAGCACCGATAACAGACCTGAACAATTGGCCAAGACTTGTGCAATTAGCTTTTTTATTCTTTGACAAAAATGGCAGTAAAATTTCTGGTGGCGATTTTATTATTAAACCCGAAGGTTTTTCGATTCCGGCAGACGCTTCCCGCATTCATGGAATTTCAACGGAAAGAGCAATTAAAGAAGGTAATCCATTAATAACTGTTTTGCAGAATTTTCAATCTTTAATAAGTCAGGCAGAAGTGCTTGTTGCTCACAACATTCGTTTTGATGAAAAAATTGTTGGAGCGGAATTTTTAAGGGTTGGAATGAAAAATACAATATCTTCAAAAAGAAAAATCTGCACAATGGAAAGCACAACAAATTTTTGTGCCCTTGATGGACCTTATGGTTATAAATGGCCAAAATTATCTGAATTGCATTATAAACTATTTCAAACCGGATTCGATGAAGCTCATAATGCTGCCATTGATATAACCGCTACGGCAAAATGTTTCTGGGAATTAAAAAGAAAAGGAAAAATATAGAATAATTCGTTATTCAAAATTATATTTTTGTTGTTGGAATTATTCCAATAGTACTTTCTAATAAAGCATTTTATGAAAATTTTAGTAATTTAAGAAAACGTATGACTTATGAGCAATATTTAGAATGGAAACAAGAACAAGATAATCAATAACTGGATTGCAAACTCTGTATCTGCCATTCAAAATGAATTCATATAATTTTATTATTTTTGTAAAAAAAAGAAAAATATGGATAGGATAATTTCCGCAAACATAGAAAATATTAAAACTATTTGTGACACATATAATATTAAAAGTTTGTATGCGTTTGGTTCTGTATGCACTGATAAATTTAATAAAAATAGCGATATTGATTTATTGGTGTCATTTAAACCTATGAATTATGGCGATTATGCCGACAATTATTTTATGGTTTGTGAAATATTTGAAAAATTATTTAAAAGAAAAGTTGATTTGATTACAGACAAATCGCTTTCAAATCCGTATTTCATTAATTCAATAAATAAAACAAAGACCATATTGTATGAATGAAAAAGCATTAAAATATCTGTTTGACATTAAGAATTCCATCGAATCTATACAAAAATACATTGGCAAAAAAAGAGATTTCAAGCAATACCAGAAAAATAAAATGTTAAAAAGAGCAGTTGAGCGTGAATTTGAAATAATTGGAGAAGCAATGAGTAGAATAATTAAAATAGAACCCGCTATTAATATTTCGTCTATATCTCAAATAATTGGCATGAGAAATAGAGTAATTCATGGTTATGATAAAATTGATGATGAAATTGTTTGGGGAACAATATCAAGGCATTTGCCGGGCTTGAAGAAAGAAATTAAAGAATTACTGAAAAAATAATGTTCAACTGGGTACATTACCGCTTGTATGGCGAATGCTTAGCCCCGCTGGCTTGAATTTTAATCCGGGAGTAGAAGAAAACAAATAAATTCTTTTTAAATAATAAATCCTATGAAAAAAAATCAACTTTTATTTATTTTAACTTTTGCAGTAGCAAATATTTTATTTGCACAGGATTCTTCTCTTAAAAAAGATAAAGAAATTATTTTATCAGCGGGTCCATCCGCTACTAAATTAATAAATGCGAATATCGATAAAGATGAATACAAAAGAGCAGACAATCAAATGGGAGTTAATGCAAGCTTTAGTTACAGCAAATATTTTGAAAATAGAATAGGTATTGAATATTCAAAATACAAGCAAGCTATTTATCAAAATGGTTTGTTTGAAAAAACAGAGCAAACAGATATAGATAAAAACACTTATGACTTGTGGATGAAATCCGAAATGACATATACTAACGTGAGTTCGGGATTATTTTAATTGATAATCAAAATATTTATAGAATATTAACAAAATACAAATACGGTTAAAAAGAATTAATGCCAAAGGCATTTAAGGTTTATAGAATAGCAATCCAAACAATAATGTTCGACTCCGATGGAGTCGAAGAATCTTTCAATATAATTTTCTATAAACCTTTAATCCCTTTGGGATTACAATGAGCTATGTCTAAATGTTATTGAAAATAAAAAAATATAAACAAATTTAATCCCGAACTCACGTTACAGTAATAAAAGAAAGTGTGATTGTATGCTCTCTTTTTTTTATTACTGGTATTCCTAATTTCATAGCTTTACGTAATATGTATTCCTGTAGCTTCTAATAAATCTTGCGTTCGCTGTATTATTTCGGCTACGGCAAAATGTTTCTGGGAATTAAAAAGAAAAGGGAAAATATAGTTCAAAGCAATAGTCACAAACCACAAACTTTTTTAAAAATTTACAATTTCAATAAATGGGCCATTTTTATTGAAAGGTCCATAAAAAGAATTTTCGGATATGCGTTGCGTTCAATATGAAATGAAGCGGTATTAAGTTCTTCGTAAATTTTTAAAATATTTTTCGGATTAATAAAATTAGAAAATTTTTCCAGCACTTCTTTTTCCGATTCTTCAATATTCGAAAATTCCTTTCCACAGCCGGTGCGTTCGAAACATTCTTTTATCAAATGCAGTGCATAGTTTAAGAAAAGTTTTTGTCGTTCTCTTCCGATTTTCGAAATTTCATCAACCCAATCGGAAATTTTTGCAAATTCGGGCTTCCAGCACAACCTCATCCAGTCAACAAAAAAATTAAAATCCGATTTTTCTTTATCGCTTTTATTTAAAATGTTTACAGCTTCAAAATAATTTCCATTAGCAAGATTAACGGCATAGTTAATTCTGCTTTGCGATTCATTATATTTATTTTTTAATGCCGAACGTATGTCATCATCGCTTATATGCGGAATTTTTACCATTTGCGTTCGCGAAAGAATTGTCTTTACAACCTGTTCGGGATTTTCGGAAATCAACAGAAATAAAGTTTTATCAGGTGGTTCTTCAAGAATTTTAAGCAACTTGGGAGCAGCGGAATGATAAAGCTTTTAAACCGAGTATTTTTATTATTTCATTGCAATCTTTTACGTTTATTGTTGCCTGTTTATTTTCAATTTCAATATTTCCGAGCCATTCGTTAAGTTCAAGATATGGATTATTCTGAACGGAATTACGCCATTCCTGAAGTATATTAGGATTGAAGCAAGATGCTTTTGCTGCACTGCCCGAAGCAGAAGAAACATTTGCTATCGGAAAAAGAAAATGCAAATCGGGATGAATGAGTTTTTCATATTTTACGCATGATGAACATACACCGCATGAATCTTCTTTCTGACGGTTTTCGCATGAAATATACTGTGCATAAGCAATTGCCAAAGGAAGCTTTCCTACTCCTTCATTACCTGCAAACAACTGTGCATGACTTATCCTGTTGTCCTTAACAGTTTGTATAAGTTTTTTCTTTACTTCGCTTTGACCTACAATTTCCTTAAAAAGCATTTTTACTTTGGTTTTAAAAAGCTGCGAGTTTTATTTAAATTATTTCAAAACAACAAATTTTGAATTTTTTATCATGTTTCCGTTCAAATTTGATATTTGTAAAATATACAATCCATTATTTAAATCTTTCAAATTGATTTTTGTATTTTTAAAATCAGTTTGAATAATACTATTTATTCGTTCTCTTCCAATAAAATCAAAAATAACAATTCTTAATTTCTTTTCATTCGTTTCGTTTTGAATATTGATGAAATCTTTGGCGGGATTAGGATATATTGAAATATTATTTTTAAAATTATTATTTTCAACTGTATTTGAAGTATTTTTTCCAAATACCGGACGTAACATTAATGCTCCTTTATATGAGGAGTTTTGCCATATTCCGTCGAGGTTATAAAATAAATTGCTATTACTTGTTCCTTGCCATCCAAAATCATTGTTTAAATCAAAACCCATATTTAAATTTTCGTTTGTAGTTTGATACCAGCCAACATAAATGGTTCCCGAACATACAAGCGGCACATCTAAATAATATGTATGAAATTCATTTAAACTGTCCTCAAACACAGGCAAAGGAGCAGGTGAGGTTTTTTTATAAATAATTGTTTCGGGAGTCAATGAACTCCAAACTGCAGGATAGAACATTTTCTTGTTCGCTTCGTTTAGTGTTCTGTTAAAATATATTTGTATTCCTTTTAAAGTATCGGATTTATTAAGAATAAACTTATATGCAACTTTACCTTTATATGCATCACTTCCACTCAAGCCCCAGCCGGCTTCCGGCACTCCATCATCATAAGCGTAATAATTGCTGAAGATTTGATTTGCTTTTACCGTGTCGTTATTATTATTAAAATCGGGTGTGGTATTTAATGAATCCTTTATTTCAAATGTTGTTGTATCGAAAGAATTTGCAGGAAAAGAAAAGCCATTTAATGGAGCGCTAAATGTAATTTCTGAAAATGGTGAAATATTGAGATTTCCTCCCTGATATTCATAAGGAGAACTTGAGCCCGACAAATCAGTAATTTTAAATTTCCTTAATACATTTCTTGTTGAATTACTCATGTTTCTGTAAATAGCTTTAACTGTATCTACCATTTGCCCGAAAGGGTTTGCTTTAAAATGCGCCCAAGGCATGGATTGATAGTCCTTTAAGAGCGAGCCTATTTTATCAACAAATGCAACATCATCAAAAATTGTATCGCCAATGTTTCGGCTTTTGTTCAGGTAAACGTAATCAATGTTCCATTCGTCAACAACACCCGAAGCCCAGCTCGGTTCATAACTGTTTGCTATGCTTGTATAATTCTTAAATCTGAATTGAAAATTCTTATTAAAATATAGGGAATCCCGTATAGGAATCATAATTAATCTGAAACTTTTATGATAAGTATTGTAGAACTGCTGATATGTTATGCCACCTGCGGATGCCCAAACAGTATTCCATGTACTGTCGGAAGGATTAAAAAATTCGAGAACCAAAGAATCTGTTAGTTCAGGTGAATTATCAGCATTTCCCTGCGGTTGATAAAAAAAACTTAAATAAACGGAATCGCTGACATTTATTGGCTGTGGAGTTGCTTCATTTGTTGAATCGAGTCGTATTGGTTTTGAAGTGAGAAAATCAGAAATTTCGGAACTTGAACTTGCATTACTATAAAGTTTGCCGTTTTTATCCAAAGCATCAAAAGTTGCAACACCCAAGGTTACCGGATTTTTTCCAAAGTCACGGTTAATAAATACACAACTATCAATCCATAGCGATGAATCGGGATATATTTCATCTTTTGAAAAATCATCTTTAAAAGGAAGGTAAGCAAATGATATAACTGATGTTCTTTTATTTCTTTCTGCAATTTCATTTTTATGATTTTTCAGATAATTTGTTATCTGAGGATTAGTTTGCAATCCAACAAGTGTTTCCTGCGAATAACAACTAAAAGAAAAAACCACAATAAGCAATACGTAAAAAAAATTCCTTTTCATTAAAAATTTAATTTGAATTATATTTAAATTGCTAAATTGTTTAATTGTTGTTTTATCCTTTATATATCTTCTAATAGTTGATCAATAACAATTCAACAATTAAGCAATTTAACAAAAAAATTTAAGCAAAAGCTAAGTCAAGTTAAAAATCTATAATAAAAAACAAAGAATTAATAAACTACAAACGACAAACTATAAACTTTATTTTAAATATTATTCATTTTTCTTAACCGAGCCATACCATAAATCAATTGCAGCACCAACGTTAACATTATTGCTTGCAGACGGTTTTTGTTTTTTAACAATTGCTTCGTCGCTTTTAACATCATTTTCAAATGTTTCGTTTCCAACATTTAAAGATGCCTCATTTATTTCCGAAATAGCCACTAATCGCGATTTTCCAATAACATTAGGAATTTCAGCCGACTTGCTGCTGAAGCCGCTTCCTATTGTAAGATTTATTTTTGAACCGGCTTCAACCAATGTGCCGGGTTTAATGTCCCTTCCTTTATATTTTTGCCGTAATATCGCATTTTCGGCAATATCTTTAACATAATCAAGTCGCCCTACTTTTAATCCGCTTGTTTCAAGAGTTGATAATGCTTGTCGCAAAGTTAAATCAACTACATCGGGCACTGGCACTTTTTCGGGTGTTTGTGCAACAATTGTAAGGTATATTTTTCTTCCCGATTTTACTTTTGTGTTTTGCAACGGGTCCTGCGAATATATAATTCCTTTTTTCTTTTTCATATCGTAAACAGAATCGCTGATGATGTATTCTACATCTTTATCTTTCACAAAATCATCAAGAGAATCAATACGAATACCTGTAAAATTGGGAACATAAATATATTTATTATGCTGAGTATAGATATTAATTATAATCGAAAAAACCCATATACATAGCAAAATAAAAACAAAAGCATAAAAAACATTTGCAAACACAGGATGTTTTCTGAAAAAATTTATAACTTTTGCTCTATGGTTAATCATGTTAGCAAAGATATAAAATTATATGGGGTAATAAAAAATGAATTATCTTTACATTTGTAAACATAGATAAACGAAAAAAGTATAATTTTATTATGATAAAAAAAAATATTGCAGTTGTTTGCGGTGGTTTCTCTAAAGAATCGGAAATTTCGATAAAAAGTGCTTCGAATATAATTAACAATATCGATGGCAAAATTTACAATGCATACAAAGTATTAATTGAGCAAAATGGCTGGTATGTTGAATGTGAAAATAAAAAATACCTTGTTGACAAAAATGATTTTAGTTGCACTATAAATAAGAAAAAAATAAAATTCAATTGTGCTTTTGTTATTATTCACGGGGTTCCAGGTGAAGACGGAAAACTTCAGGGATACTTCGACCTTCTCGGAATACCATATACTACTTCGAGCATGCTTGTATTGGCAATGACTTTCAATAAAAATGTTTGCAATAATTATGTGAGGCAATTTGGAACTCATATCCCCGAAACACTATTCTTTGAAAGGGGAGATAAAATTGACATCAAAAAGATAATTTCAAAATTCGGATTACCTTTGATTGTTAAGCCGAATAACAGCGGTTCGAGTATTGGAAATTCATTGGTTAAAAAAGAAAAGGACTTGAAACCTGCAATTATTAATGCCTTTAAAGTTGATGATGAAATTCTGCTTCAGGAATATATTAAAGGTAGAGAAATCACTTGCGGTGTTTTAAAAAAAGGGAATAAAATTATAACTTTTCCTTTAACCGAAATTGTTACAGAGCGTGATTATTTTGATTTTAAAGCAAAATATGGCGATAAACAAACAAAAGAAATTACACCGGCAAGAATATCCGTAAATATTGAAAAGGAATGTAAAAGAATTTCCTCAATGTTGTTCAAAGAACTTAAATGTAAAGGTTTATCACGTTTTGATTACATACTTAAAAATGACAAATTATATTTTCTTGAAGTAAATACTGTTCCCGGTATGTCCGCTGAAAGCATAATTCCCGGACAAATCAAAACAATTGGAATGCCGATGAAAGAGTTAATTGGTATTTTGATTGAGGAAGCGTTGAGGTAAATTAATAATGAATAATTAATAGTGAATAATACTGATTATTGACTACTGACTACTGACTTCATTTTTCTCTCAAACATAAAAACAACAATAATAAACACGCCGAGCAAGAGAGTATTTACAATAAGCTTTAAGCTGAGAACATTAGGTTTAAAGTATTCGGAGATAAAATAAGAAACTCCATAAACTAAAACTGCAAATAATAAATACCCGATTATTTTTATTAAGTTATAAGGTATTTTATAATATTTCTGTCCGATAAAATAAGAAATAACCATCATAGAAAAATAGCATAAGAAAGTAGCCCAGGCAGAAGCCATATATCCGTAAACGGGTATGAATATAAAGTTAAGAACAAGAGTAATTGCTGCACCGAAAATTGAAAGATATGAACCAAACTGTGTCTTGTCTGTTAATTTGTACCAAATAGATAAATTAAAATATATTCCCAAAAACATATTTGCCAGCAATAATATCGGAACAATTTTCAATCCCGAAAAATAATCTTCACCTATGAAATATTTAACAATATCAATATAAAGCGTTATTACTAGAAAAATAAATGAACATATAATTACAAAATATTTCATCACATCGGCATATAAATTTTTAGCATTTTCCTTTTGCGAATTAGAAAAGAAAAACGGCTCGGCAGCAAATCGAAATGCCTGAATGAAAATTGTCATCATAATCGAAATTTTGTAACAGGCACCATAAATTCCGAGTTCGTGCATTGAGATATTTCTGGGAAGCAAATATTTAAGTAAAATTCTATCCATGGTTTCATTTACATTCCCCGCCAACCCGACTATCAACAAAGGCAATGCGTAAGGCATCATTTTTTTCCAAAGAGAAAAGTCAAATTTGAAATTTATCCTGAGCATTTCGGGCAGCAATATTATAATAGTTGCTATACTTGAAATAAGGTTTGCAATAAAAACGTAACCTACTCCTACTTTTCCTTTGAAAACAAGATTTACAAAATCAGGCATAATATTGTGCTTGTATAAATACGGGCATAATAAAAGAAAAAATAAATTGAAAAAAATATTAACACCAATCCCCACTACTTTTACAATTACGAATTTTTTTGCTTTGTTTTCCTGTCTGAGTTTTGCAAAAGGAACCGACGAAAGTGCATCAAGCGATATGATTAAAGCAAAATAAATAATATATTCGCTGTTATTCGGGTACCTTATTGCAGAGGCTATAGGTTGTGCAAATATTGTTGAAACGGCAACAAAGAAAAATGAAGTGAAAAATAAAGAAATTAACGAAGTGCTGTAAACCGATTTTTTATCATTGTCAATTGTAAACCTGAAAAAAGTTGTTTCCATTCCATAAGTGAGAATTACTATAAGAAAAGCCACATAAGCATACATTTCGCTAATAGTTCCGAAATCGGAAGTTACAAAAACCCTTGTATGAATGGGAACTAAAAGGTAATTGAGCAATCGTCCAACAATACTGCTTAATCCATAAATGGCAGTTTGACCGGCAAGTTTCTGAAGTTGACTCAAAATTTTAATTTATTTGTTAAAGGCAAAGTTATGGATATTTATTATTTTTACCACTTTAAAATAAAAATTAATGTTGCTTGCTGAAAACCTTAATATCAAAGATTTTTCATATACTCTTCCCTTGGAAAGAATTGCTCAATTCCCATTGAAAGAAAGAGATGATTCTAAATTACTTGTTTTCAAAGACAACAAAATCAGTGAGAATATATTTAAAAATATTTCCAAATATCTTCCCGAAAATTCATTAATGATTTTCAATGATACAAAAGTAATTCAGGCGAGAATATTTTTAAAAAAACCAAGCGGTGCAAAAATCGAAATATTCTGTCTTGAGCCGCAGGATGAATATAACATTGCTTTTGAAAAAAAAGGAAACTGCAAATGGAAGTGTTTTATAGGAAACGCAAGTAAATGGAAAACCGGATTACTTTTCAATAAAATAAAACATGACAATAAAGAAATATGTTTATCGGCAAATCAATTGTACTGCGAAAAAGATTTTTTCATTGTTGAATTCTGCTGGCAACCCGAAAATCTTTCATTTGCCGAAATAATTGACATGTTCGGACAAACTCCGCTTCCTCCATACATCAAACGTTTTTCCGATGATACCGACAAAAATAAATATCAGACAATTTATGCAAAAGAAAAGGGTTCAGTTGCCGCTCCCACAGCCGGGTTGCATTTTACAAAAAATGTTATTGAAGAAATAAAAAAGAAAAAAATAAATTTCTCAAACATCACTTTGCATGTTGGAGCAGGTACTTTCAAACCGGTAAAAAGCAGTATTGAAAATCATAAAATGCATACTGAATTTTTTTTTATAAGCAAAGAATTCTTGATAACGCTGATAAATAACAAATATAAAAATATTATTTCAGTAGGAACAACAACTTTACGAACTTTGGAAAGCTTGTATTTTATGGGAGTAAAACTTAAAGTTGATAAAGATTTTCGGGATAATGAAATTTTATTTCTTGAACAATGGGAAGCTTATCAAGATAATTACAATATTGGTATTTCATTTGAAGAATCATTAAATTATTTATTGGAATATTTGAAAAATAAGAATAAAACAATATTATCAGCACGAACAAGTTTAATTATTATTCCCGGTTATAAATTTAAAACAGCAAATTATCTTATTACAAATTTTCATATGCCACAAAGCACATTATTGTTATTGGTTGCTGCATTTATAGGCGACAAATGGGAAAATGTTTATATTTATGCTTTAAAAAATAATTTTCGTTTTCTCAGTTATGGCGACAGTTGTGTGTTTCAGAGATTTTTTTAACTTTTTAACAAAATTTATTAAAAAAAACTTTACAACCCCCCCTCTGATTTCATACATTTGTTGTTAAACTAAAAAATATAAAAAGATGAAATTATCGGATTTCAGATATCATTTACCATCTGAACTTATTGCATTGCACCCTGTCAAAAATCGTGAAGAATCAAGATTGATGGTTGTACACAGAGATACAAAAAAAATAGAACATAAAGTTTTTAACAAAGTAATCGATTATTTTCACGATGGTGATGTGATGATTTTGAATAATACTAAAGTTTTTCCGGCACGGCTTTATGGAACAAAAGAAAAAACCGGTGCAAAAATTGAAGTTTTTCTTCTCAGGGAATTAAACCGTGAATCACGTTTATGGGACGTTTTGGTTGACCCTGCAAGAAAAATCCGAATAGGCAATAAGTTATATTTTGGTGAAGACGACTCGCTGGTGGCAGAAGTTATTGATAATACAACTTCAAGAGGAAGAACTCTCAGATTTTTATTTGACGGCTCACAGGAAGATTTTAAAAATACTATTGAAGAACTTGGTCAGACACCGCTCCCAAAACATATTAAAAGAAAAGTTGAACCCGAAGACAAGGAAAGATATCAGACAGTTTACGCACAGCACGAAGGTGCTGTTGTTGCTCCTACTGCCGGCTTTCATTTCAGTAAACATTTAATAAAAAGATTACAACTTAAAGGTGTTAATTTTGCCGAAATAACTTTGCACGCAGGATTGGGAACATTCAGAAATGTAGATGTTGAAGACCTTTCTAAACATAAAATGGACTCCGAACAAGTTATAATAGATGCAAAAGCAGCTGAAATTGTTAATAAAGCAAAACAACATAAAAAGATTATTTGTGCTATCGGCACAACATCCATGAAAGCAGTAGAATCATCGGTTTCCACAAATGGCACTTTAAATCCATTTAACGGATGGACAAATAAATTTATTTTTCCTCCTTATGAATTCAGTATTGCGAATGCCATGATTACCAACTTTCATTTGCCACAATCCACTTTAATGATGATGGCTTCTGCTTTTGCAGGATTTGATTTTTTGATGCATGTTTACGAAGTCGCTATTAAAGAAAAATACAGATTTTTCACTTATGGTGATGCAATGTTAATTGTATAAAATCATTTTATTTTGCTGAAGAAATTTGTAATTATCACTGCCGGCGGAAAAGGAGAAAGAATGCTTTCTGCCACTCCCAAACAATTTTTACTCATTAAAAATAAACCGATTCTTTATCATGCAATAAATTCATTTTATAAGTATGATAAATCAATAAACATTATTGTAACTCTCCCTAAAGAATACATTTCACATTGGAAAAAACTTTGTGAAAAACATAAAATAAAAATTAAACATACAATTGTAAGTGGAGGTAATACACGTTTTCATTCTGTTAAAAATGCGTTGAATATTATAAAAGATGACAGTATTATTGCAATACACGATGGAGTGCGACCATTTGTTTCGGAAAAGCTTATCAGTAATATTTTCAAAGTTGCCGAAAAAAACGGAAATGCAATTCCCGTTTTGTTACCAAATGAATCAATGCGTGAAAAAATAGGCAATGTAAATGTTGCTGTTGACAGAAAATTTTTTTATTCAGTGCAAACCCCTCAATGTTTTAAATCCGCTATTCTTAAAAAAGCTTACGAACAGAATTTTTCTCCAAGCTTTACCGACGATGCAACTGTTGTTGAACAATTAGGTTTAAAAATTTTTATGGTTGAAGGAGAAAGAGAAAATATTAAAATTACAACTCCTCTGGATTTTGATTTTGCTAAAGTAATTTTTGAAAAAAATAGACGCTGATTTGTTATGGAAATCACTGAAAAATTAAAAGAATACGCCGAGTCATATACAACACCCGAATCGGATGTTTTGAAAAAACTCAACAGGGAAACCAATGCAAAAATCCTTCGTCCGAGAATGCTTTCGGGGCATCTGCAAGGCAAGCTCCTTGAAGCATTCAGCAAAATGCTCAAACCAAAACGCATTCTTGAAATAGGAACATATACAGGATATTCGGCAATATGTCTTGCACAAGGATTAGCCGATGACGGTATTTTATACACAATTGAAAAAAACGAAGAACTGGAATTATTTACAAAATCGTATTTTGACGAAGCAAAGCTTACAAATAAAATTAAATTTCTTATAGGTGATGCAATTGAAATAATTCCAACCATTGATGAAAATTTCGATTTAATTTATATTGATGCCGATAAAGAAAATTACTGCAATTATTTTGATATGGTGATGGAAAAATTAAATCCAGGCGGATACATAATTGCCGACAATGTTCTGTGGGATGGAAAAGTTATTGAAAAACCAAATCCCAATGATACTGAAACAATCGGTATTATTAATTTTAACAATAAAATAAAAAACGATACATGTATAGAACATTTATTATTACCTTTCCGTGACGGACTTATGATTGTTAGAAAATGTAAATAGTTAGTTGAATATACTTGATTGGTTTGTGGTTTGTAGTTAAAAAAAATATATTAAATTGCATTTCTTTTTTATGATTTTTGGAAAATGAGCAATAAAAAAAAGTTTCAAAAAAATATAAAATTTAAAGACAACAAAACCGGCAAACAACAAATAAAACCGAAACAAAATACTTTTGGTTTTAATAAGTTTATTCTTCCGCTTGCTGTTGTTGCTTTAGCAACCTTTTTTTCTTTTTATCCTTCGTTAAAAAATGATTTCACAAACTGGGACGACCCAACTTATCTCTTGGAGAATCCTATGTTCCTGAATATGCACAAAAATTTTAATAATATATTTTCATCTTTTGTTTCGTGCAATTACCATCCTTTGACAATGCTCAGTTTTGCAATAGAATATAAGCTTTGCAATTACGTTTTTAAACCCGAAGTATTTCACACAACAAATGTAATTCTGCATTTGATAAACACATTACTTGTATTCTGGTTTATATTTTTGTTAAGCAATAAAAAAATCGAAGTTGCTTTTATAGTATCGTTGTTTTTCGGTATTCATCCCATGCATGTCGATTCTTTTACATGGATGGCCGAACGAAAAGATGTTTTATATGCTATGTTTTATCTGCTTGCTCTGATTACTTATATAAAATATCTAAAATCAAATGAAAGAAAAATACAAAAACTGCTACCGGTATTTGTTTTCTTTGTTTTATCTGTGCTTGCCAAAGCTGTTGCAGTTACGTTGCCTGTTTTGATGTTCTTGTTGGATTATTATTATCAGAGAAAATTAACTAAAAAACTGATTTTTGAAAAAATTCCTTTTCTTATTTTTTCAGGAATAATGGGAGTTATAGCGGTAAAGGCACAATCAACTGAGGCAATCGCTAAATTCGAAGTTTTTACTTTATTGCAACGATTCGAATTTGCTTCTTACGGATTTTTTGCATATATATATAAATTCTTCATTCCCGTTAAACTTTCTGCTTTTTATCCTTATCCTGCAATTGTAAATGACAGGTTACCTCTGATTTATAATGTTTCATTAGGAGCAATGCCGATATTGATATTTTTGATTTATTTATCATTAAAAAAAACTAAAATAATTGTTTTCGGATTTTTATTTTATTTCATAACAATTGCTCTTGTGCTTCAGTTTGTTTCCGTGGGTGCTGCAATTACAGCCGACAGATATGCTTATATACCATACATAGGATTGCTTTTTATGCTCGCAATGGGTTATAGCCGGATACATAATAATCCTTTTCCGTTGTTTCGGAATTTTAAATACATATTAATTATTTTGCTTTTTGGTTCGGCATGTATTTTTTCGTATCTCACATACCAGCGGACAAAAATCTGGGAAAGCACCGATACTCTGTGGACTGACGTGCTAAATAAATATTGGCATATTGAAGTTGCCCATAAAAATAGGGGGAATTATTATGCACAAAAAGGAATGTATGAAAAAGCTTTTATTGATTATAACGCACTTGATTCGATGAATTCAAAAGATGCTAAAGTTTACAGCAACAGAGGAAATATTTTTGGACTTCAGGGAAAATGGGCTCAGTCGCTGGCAGATTATTCGAAATCAATACAGCTTGATAAAAATAATTCCGATGCATACCTCAACAGAGCCATCACTTACTCAATGATGAAAGAATATAAAAAAGCACTTGAAGATTACAATATAGCAATTAAATTCATACCCAATGCCGTGAAATTATATCAAAACAGGGCATTTACATATCTTTCGCTTGGTGAAAATAAAAAAGCAATTGATGATTACAGTTATTGTATTTCGCAATTACCCAATGATACAAATACTTATTTTTTCAGGGGAGTTGCATACTTCAATATGAAGAATTACAAGGAAGCATTGAAAGATAATAACGAAGCAATCAGATTGAAACCTAATTATTTTAATGCTATTTATAACCGTTCGGTTATTTACAAATCTATGGGAAAATATAAAGAAGCAATGGAAGATGCAAAAAGAGCAAAAGAATTGGGATACCCGGTAAGCGAAAGTTATATGAACGAACTCGCTGCCAAAGTAAAAATAAAAATTTAATTTCTTAATAGAAAACATGAATAAAACCCTAATAAGAATTTTGATTTTTCTAATGTCAGTGAGCTTAATTGGTCTTACAGGTATTCAGTTTTATTGGATAAATAACGCAATAAAAGTAAAAGAACAATCATTTGATAAAAGTGTAATTGAAAGTTTAAACAATGTTGCTGATATAATAGAAAAAAAAGAAATAACTAAGCAATTGAAAAAAATTATCACAAAAAATATCCTCCAAAATAAATTATTAAACAGCGATTCATTAAATAATACACTTGTGAACGAAGCGGAAACGTTGTTCTATCAGGCAGGAAACATACAAAAATTCAGTTTTAATAATACTAAAAAAATTGGATTTTCCGATTCAACAATTCGCAAGTTTACCGACAAAGAAAGAATTATTACAATAAATCAAAAAACTAAAGCTCCTGTTCAGAAAATAAATGAAGAAAAAAATGAAATGAACAAGATTATTAAAAAACGAACAAAATTTCTGAACAGCGTTATAAGAGATTTAATGGTTGATAATATTTTCAAAAAAGTTGAAGCCGTTATTACGAGAGAGCAAATTGATTCGGTAATAAAAACAGAACTTCGGAAAAAAGGCATTGATGCATCTTTTGAATTCGGAGTGCAAAATATTCAGGATAATGATGATTTTACAATACAAAAAACAGCCAGATATAAAAATGAATTACTGAAATCAAATTATAAAGTCAAACTTTTTCCAAAAGATATTTTTTCAAATCAGGAATTTCTGCTCGTTTATTTCCCAAGTCAAAAACAATACATTCTTAAAACCATGTGGATAGTGTTGTTAACATCGGGACTATTTGTTTCTATTATTATACTGGGATTTTTATTTACAATTTTATTTATCATTAAACAAAGAAAAATTACAGAAATAAAAAATGATTTCATAAATAACATAACACACGAATTTAAAACTCCGATATCTACAATTTCCCTTGCATGCGAGGCATTATCCGACATTGATTTTGAAAAATCCCCTGCAAATACACAAAAATTCCTAAAGCTTATCGAAGACGAAAATAAACGGCTTGGCGTACTTGCTGAGAATATCATGCAAACATCATTACTTGAAAAGGGAAATTTAAAATTCGATTTTCAGAATATCGACATTCATAAAATTATAAATGAAGTTATTCGTAACATAAGTATTCAGATTGAAAAAAAACAAGGAAGAATAATTACTAATTTTGAAGCTACCCATAATATTATATATGCCGATAAAATTCACATGACAAACATGGTATATAATTTGCTTGACAATGCAAATAAATATTCTTTTGAAAAACCCATGATTTTTATTACAACAAAAGATATTGAAAACGGAATAAAAATTGTTTTTGAAGATAACGGAATAGGAATAAGAAAAGCGGCACAAGGGAAAATTTTTGATAAACTATACAGGGTTTCTACCGGAAATATTCATAATGTAAAGGGATACGGCTTGGGACTTAATTATGTTAAAGCAATTGTAGAAAAACATAACGGCAAAATTGAAGTGGAAAGCGAATTTAATAAAGGAAGTAAATTTATAATATTTTTAACTAATAATAAATCAGATGAAAGAAAATAATTATAAAATATTGTTAGCAGAAGACGATACAAATCTCGGCAATTTGCTAAGAGAATACCTTGATGCAAAAGGATTTAAAACCACGCTTTGCGTTAACGGCGATGAAGCATTTGTTAAATATAAAAAAGAATCTTTTGACTTATGCCTTCTGGATATTATGATGCCTATTAAAGACGGGTTCACGCTTGCAAAAGAAATCAGAAGAACCGATAAAAGAATTCCGATAATTTTTCTGACTGCAAAATCAATGAAGCAGGATGCAATTGAAGGATTTCAGCTTGGTGCAGATGACTACATTACCAAGCCATTCAGCATGGAAGAACTTCAGCTTAGAATACAAGCAGTTTTAAAACGAAGTTATCCGTTCGAAGAAAAAATAATTCCAAAAAATATTTATGATATAGGAAAATATAATTTCAATTACAATACACAAATACTCAAAGCCGATGAAACCCAGATGAAATTGACATCAAAAGAATCGGAACTTCTGAAGCTTCTTTGCGATAACATGAATCAGGTTGTTGAACGTAATTATGCACTCAACATGGTTTGGGGAAACGACAGCTATTTTAATGCACGCAGCATGGATGTTTATATTGCAAAGCTTCGCAAATACCTTAGAGAAGACAACACAGTTGAATTAATGAATATTCACGGCAAAGGATTTAAATTAATTAGAGTTTGTCCATAATGTCCGATTTCGAGGCTTTATGGACAGAAACTAATTAACAAATACCAAATAAATCTCTAATACCAAACATACATTATTTTCAAATAAAATTTTATTTAATTAAAGATATTTTATTTGTGAAGTGTTGGTTGCCTGTTGTAATATTTACAGAATACAAACCGGATTGTTTATTAATCATGTCAAGTTGATACGTTCCTCCTGAAGCTATATTTATTTCTTCATTCAAAACCATATTTCCAAGCATATCATAAACTTCAATTATTGATTTTCCGGTAATAGTACCGTTAAACCTAACATTATAAATTCCATTTGAAGGATTAGGAAAAACATCAACAGAATACACTGAAGTTTTTGCCTGTTCTAGAATCTGGGAAATTATAGAATTATCCCATTTATAAATTCCACCTTCATAAGGACCATTATTATATCCACCTGCCCAGCCGGTATTTATATCATAAAATTTAACACATGTATATTGAACGCTGCCTGTATCAATATTTATAAAAGAAGCACCGTCATCAGCACTATAAGACGAACCGATATGTGCACCTGCTGTATTATCAGAGCTTGTACTTACCCATGTACTTGCAGTTCCGGGAACGTAATCAATATTATTTTTTGTGAACGCTCCGGTTGGCGAAAGTGCAGCCCAGGTTGCTCCACCGTTAGTTGTTTTATTTAATGCATATGGATTTCCATTAGCATCAGGGTATTGTATAGCTATTCCCTTGTTTGCGTCTTTGAATAAAGGACAAATACTTGCTACAAGTCCTGTATTTGCAACCGACCAATTTAATCCTTTATTAGTTGATTTATAAACCCTGCCAAGTGTAGTGCCAAACCAGATAGTATTCCCAGCAACATCATAATAACCTTCTAAAGCTGCCTCTCCTGATGAAGGGGCAGGAATAACAGAGGTTGAGGTTGAAACTTGTGTCCAGTTTGTTCCTCCGTTAGTTGTCGTATAAATCATGTATGCATTAGGAGTTGTTGTTGGGTCACCAACGCTGACTCCATCGGTTGCATTAAAGAAATATGTGAAGTCAGCCCAGCTTCCTGTAAAAGGCGCAGTAGTTTGTTTTGCCCAGTTTGCTCCGCCATCAGTTGTTTTGAGGATATATCCGCCTGTTGCTGAGCCAGGATTTATTGTTGCCCATGCAATCTGTCCGTTTATTGCATAAATGTTTGCAAGACCAAAGCCGTCCGGAAATGATGAAGATGGTATTGTTCCGGTTGTCCATGTAGTACCTCCATCAGTAGTTTTCATATAATCATAACAAGGAGCAGTTGCATCAACTCCGTTAAACATCGTTACCCATATTGTTTGCGGGTCTACTATGCTTATATACTTAGCACCTCTTGTAAAAGTAAATCCCGAAGTTTGCTTAATCCATGCTGAAGGTGTTCCGCCAACATTTATAAGCGCATATTTAACATCATTTCCCGTTACATTACTTACCATAAGTGTGACTAATTTTTTTCCGTTTGTTGCAAAAGTAATTCCGACAGGACTTTGTGAATTTGATGTTGCAGGATTACCTCCTTCAAATGTCCATGTCCATCCGGTAGGTGCATTTGTTGACTGGTCGGTAAAATTAACAGAACCGCCTGCAACAGGAGTATAAGATGATGCTTTAAAATTTGCTATAGGTGCGTTATTTTTGGGTTTTATTCTTATTATTATTGAATTGTCAGAATTAAAATTATAACTGTTGGGATTCAAACCGCCTATTAAGAAATAGCCGTCTGAAGAACTCGACCATCCCCAGTTAAACCAGAATGCATCGTCATTTGTTCTCCAGCCGCTGCACACAAAGGCATGTCCTTCTGTACCTGAACCTCCATCTCCTGAGTAATAAACGGGACGGTTATTAATAAGTTCATTCTTTATCATTGTTTTCCATTGTGCATCTGTATAGTTGGTTTTATTTTTTAATTCAACAGAGGGCTGATAATTGAAGTAATTTATTAAAGCATCTGGAACAGTAGTACTATAAGCACCCGAACCACTTGAATTATAATCCATATTTACTGAAACTCCAACATGATAAATTAACTGTGCTATTGAAGAGTTTTTGGAACTTATACTGTTAAGCATAGCGCCCCATTTGTATTTTCAATTCCGAAATTAGCTTTACAAACCCATTTGTTTGTTTTTGTTGTATAAGTATGTAATCCCACACCTTGAGCTGGATAAGCATGATATTTCATAATTTGAGACATTGCGGTAGCAACACATCCTGCATAAGCATGTCCTCCAGGACCACTCGAAATAACATGACAGGAATCATTATAATATTTATCCTGATTCCATGTAGTTGTCAATAGATTATTAACATCCTGTATATCTTTTGCAGAACTCGCAAATACTTCGCCGGCAATTTCATTCCATTTTGCAATAGTTTGTTTGTTGCTCAGGTTATTGTTCACAATATATTTTATTTGTTTACTGTATGAACTCAGCCACCAATTAAGGTTCGGATTGTCATCATTTTCTTTTATTTCGCCGTTGCCCGATTCACCAAGAACGGGAATTGAAGCATCATCGGCGGCAATAATGACAAAGCCACCGGAACTGAAATTAAAAACATACATTGTAGTAATACCATCATACTTTATTTCATAAGAATTTGAAATTGAAAAGTTTAATGACCTGGAAGATTCATACTGCTTATAATAATTATAAGCAATTTTGCTTGCATAATCTTTTGATACGGGTTTTGCAAAAAGTATACTTCCGCCAAAAAATAGCATAAAAAGAAAAGTAAATTTTTTCATATGTAGTAGATTAAATTATTAATATAACATTAAGACAAAGAAAGAGTTCTATTTGGTTTCAAAAATTATAGAACTTTTTCTAAAAAAAATTCCAACAATTATTTGATAATTGTCAACTTCTTAGTTGCTATGTAATTCTGTGTTTCCAATCTATAGAAATAAATTCCACCATTTAATTGCGAGCCGTTAAAATTAAATTTATATTTCCCTTCAGATAGATTATCATCAACAATAGTTTTAATCAACTTTCCATTAATGTCATAAATGTTTAATTTGACGTTACCCTTTTCTTTATTATAAAATTCAATCGTAGTATATTTGCTAAAAGGATTAGGATAATTGGTTAATGAGCATTCACTGTGTATTTTTCCCTTTATACCTACTGTATTTGGAAATGTCCAAACAACATATATGCAAGCATCTCTTGTTTCATTTTCTCTTGATGGTGTCCAATCGGCGCCTAACAGTTCGTAATTTCTTCTTGAGAACGGACCTGAATCATCAAGAACAATTCTCATACCCGGTGTAGGCGTGAATTTAACAGCAAGTCCCTCGCCTTCATTTTGTAAAGTAACTCCGGATATAGGAAGAGAAAATCTCTGAAGAGTTCCGCTAGGTTGTGATTCGAAGGTAGTCAGGTCATAAGCTAATATAGCTGTTAATGGATTTAACGTGTCAATCACTCCTGCTGAGTCTATTTTATATAAACGAAAATAAGTATTCTTATCAGTAACTGAGGTCTCATTAGTGTTTCTTCCTGCAATAAATGCAATCGAATCTATTTGAACGGGATAGTATCCTGATGGAGGAATAAAATCTACTCCACCATTATCAAAGCCAAACAAGTAGAAAGTACTTCCTACTGGTCTGTTTCCCCAGCCAAAAGATTTTTTTACAATCAGTGTGTCATCCATTACAACATATTCTACAGTTAAACTATCGTTTCCGGCTTCAATATCACCGGTAGTTGTTTGCCTCATTCTTACTGTATATGTATTGAAATTTTGAGAAGGTGCTTTAGTAAAATTAAAAGGAGTAGCAAGTGTTTTAATTACTGATTCACCGGGAGGTATTGTATCTATTATTTCTTGCGGAATTGTTGTTACGCTTCCACCAACAGGCTGAACAGCTCCTTTAACTATTACACTTGAAGCGCCAATTGTTCCTACATTAGATATTTTTGCAGTAAGTTTTTTATTTCCGGAAAATATTGGATATCCTTTATTATCGGTTTTATTTATTCCTTCCAATGTAACATATTCAACTGTCAGGTCTTTAATCGAAGGGTGCTTATGAGTGTAATACCCTAAAATACACAAACCGGGTACAAATGTAGCTCCATTGTTAAAAATTGAGTCATGTCGAGCCAGTGGAGTATTATAATTCAACCATGCATATCCGATTGTTCCTGAAGAATTTTCACAACCTATTATCGGGTCTTTTTCCAAATCACTTCCCGAAGGCCATGTGAACGGCAGATAACTCTGGTATTGAAACTTGAAATTGCCATCTTTATAATAAATTGCCTGCATGGTTATTTTCCCGCTGTAACCTGGAGCAGCACTTTGCCAGTGAGGATAATCTTTCCAAGTAACTATAAATTTATTGGTGTCTACCTTGTAATAAATTTTAGCTCCTGTGGCAGATGAAGGTAGTAAATCTGCTTCAAGTGGTGCAATAAAATCGTTTGGTGCTTTAGTTGCTGGTATTGTTGGGAATGATGCCGATAAAGCTGAACCATCCTGAAAGTTAACATGTCCGTTATCACCTATCCAGATTTTATTGAATTTATGCTGGTCTCTGAAAAAAATATAATCTTGTCCTAAAGAAAATGGTCCTTTTACTCCATCATCAGTGAGTCCTGTAACTTCTGTTCCTGAACCATCAGTGATATCAATCCAATTATATGTCAATAATGGATATAGTGGAATTGAATCAGGGTCAAGTTTATTCGACATTAATTTATAAGCATCGTCAACAGGAGGAGGAATAAATTTTGGTTTGATTCCTATAACAATCATATTATTTGAATTAAAAGCATATCCTGCAGGATTTAAAGCACCTATAGCAAAATAATTATTTGGATTTCCGGACCAACCCCAGTTGAAATGAAATTTTTGGTCGCTGCTCCGATAGCCATCACAAACAAAAGCATGACCGCCTTCTGTATTATCAATTCCTGTATATAAAACAGGATGAGATGAGCTCAATTCATTTATTATTAATCCTTTCCAATCGTCGTCATTCGGATAATTAGATTTATCTTTAATTTCTGCTGTATTTGCATAATCGAAGTAATTCATTAAAGCATCCGGTATGCTTGAAGTTGTGGCTCCTGATGCTGATGGACCATAGCCCATTTCAACAGCAACCCCGCAATGATAAAGTAAAGTGGCAACTGCTGAATTAACTGAAGTAATGCTAGGAGTCATTGCGCCCCAGTTATATGTTGTATTACCAAAGTTAGCGCTCAATGTACCATAAGTACTATGAACATAAGAGTGGTAACCTACACCTTTTGTGGGATAGTTATAATACTTCATCACTTGTCCCATTGCAGTGGCAACGCAACCTGTTAAACAACGACCATCTGGACCTCCCGCATCAACAGGACAAGAGTCATTATAATAATTACCTTGGTCCCAAGTCGTAGTTAATAACTGATTAACATCTCTGGTATTTTTTGCAGGAGCCGGAAAAACTTCATTAGCAATATTATTCCATTCTTTGACAGTTGCTTTATTACTTATATTATTTTTAGTGATGTAAATTATTTCCCTACTATAACAACTAAGCCACCAGTTAAGATTCAGATTGTCACAATTTTCTTTAATTTCACCGGTACTTGATGTACCTAATACCGGAATAGAAGCATCATCGGCGGCAACAATTACAAAACCACCAGAACTGAAATTAAAAACATACATTGTAGTTTTACCATCATATTTTATTTCATAAGAATTTGAAATTGAAAAGTTTAATGTTCTGGAAGCTTCATATTGTTTATAATAATTATAAGCGATTCTGCTTGCATAATCCTTTGATATGGGTTTTGCAAAAGCAATACTTACGCTAAATAAAAGTGCAGTTAGTAAAATTACTTTTCTCATAATTTAAAAATTTAGTTGTTAGATTTTAGGTAGTTAAAAAAAAGAGTTCCGCTAATATAATATACAGAACCCCTTTTTTGCAAATTTTTTAATTAAAAATTATTTCATCAAAGAAACTTTTTTTGTAATAGTTTCGGTATTTGTTGAAATTTTCACAAAATAAAGTCCTGATTGTTCATTAGAAATATCTACTTGGAAAGTCCTGCTTGCTGATAAATCAATTATTTTATTAAAAACTAATTTTCCAAGCATGTCATAAATTTCAACTACTGGTTTTTCGTTTGTTAAATTGTTGAAATAAACATTATAAATTCCGATAGATGGGTTTGGATAAATATTTACAGAGATTTCTTTATTTTTATTTTGTTCATTTATTTTGGTGAAGAAGCTATAATCCCATTTAAATATACCGCCATCTGTAGGGCTTGCATTAAAACTTCCCGCCCATCCGGTATTAATATCATACATTCTGACATAATTATATTGAACGGTTGCTCCTGTATCAATGTCGATAAAAGATGAGCAGTCATTATTGCTATATGACGAGCCAAGATGCATTCCGTGTATACTGTCATTTCCAACACTTACCCACATGTTTGATGTTCCCGGAACAAAATCAATATATTTTTTTGTAAAAGCCCCGGTTGGTGTGAAATCAGCCCAATGCGCACCTCCATCAGTAGTTTTTTGCATTGTAAAAGCATTAGGACTGGAAGTACTATTATTAGAGCCATAATAATTTATAGCAAAACCAATATTGTTATCTTTAAATCTGACATCTGTTTGTCCAAGGTTAGTATGTAGCGTAGTTGAAACTGACCAGTGATATCCCTTGTCGGTTGATTTATAAACCCTACCTTTGTTAGTTCCAAACCAAATAGTATTTCCAAATGTATCATATAAATTTGTAGTTGCGACTTCTCCGCTTTGAGCAGCAGGAATATTAGCATTTGAAACTCTTGTCCAATTGGTACCTCCGTTAGTTGTTGTAAAAAATACAAATTGATTAGATGAGTTAGCATCTCCCACACAAAGACCATTGTAGCCCGCAGCGTCAAAAAAAGTAACGAAATCCGACCAACTGCTTGGAGTTAAAAAATCAGCAGTTGATTGAACTGCCCAACTTGTACCTCCATTTGTTGTTTTTACTATTGCCCCGCCATATGTTGCTGAAGGCGGCAGGCAGGCATAAGCAATGGTATCGTTTATGCCCCAGATATTAGCAGTCGTTAAATAGTTAGTTGAGTTTGTAAAGGTTATTGTACCCGGTGTCCATGTATTACCACCATCAACGGTTTTTGTAAATTCCCTTACTTGAGCTCCGCCGCCGCTTCCATCGTAGCAAGTTGCCCAAACAACATAAGGATTTATAACGCAGATATCATGAATTCCTCTGTTTACAGTGGAAAAACCGGTATTTTGCTTAATCCATGCCGATGGGGTTCCTCCTACATTAATAAGTTGATATTTTATATCAGAACCAGTGGCATTGCTTACTTTTAAGCTTACTAATTTTTTGCCAATTGTTGCAAAAGTAACTCCGGTCGGACTTTGTGTATTTGAAGTAGCCGGAGAACCACCTTCGAATGTCCATGTCCAGTTTGTTGGAGTATTTGCAGAAGCATCGGTAAAATTAACAGAAGCACTGACAGCAGGTGTTGTTGTAGATTGTGTGAAGTTTGCAATAGGAGCATTGCTCAAGGGTTGTATTCTGATAATAATATTATTTCCATAATTGAAGTTCCATGTAGATGGATTTAAAGCGCCAATTGCAAAATTGGCATTAGCTGAACCTCCCCATCCCCAGTTAAAATGGAACTTTAAACTTGGGTTTGTTGTGTAGCCATCGCAAACAAAAGAATGACCTTCTTGATTATTGGAATTTACACCACTGTAATTTACAGGTCTGCCTGCATCCAATTCATTTTGTAAAATTGTTAACCACTGCGAATCGGTATAATCTCCTTTGTATTTATATTCTACAGAAGGTTGATAATGGAAATAATTGATTAAAGCATTAGAAATACTGTAAGTACTTGCACCTGAACCGCCTGTTGCATAGTTCATGTCAACCGAAACTCCTGCATGATAAACCAACTGAGCTATAGGAGTATTATGTGAAGAAATACTATTTGGCATTGACCCCCAATTGTAAGTAGTAGTGCCAAAGCTTGCATGTTGTCTTCCGTAAGTTGGGTGGTTGTATTCATGGTAACCTACGCCTTGTGTTGGGTAAGCCCATTTTTTCATAATTTGACCCATTGAAATTGCAACACAACCAGCCGGAGTACCGGAAGGGCAAGAATCATTGTAATAAGGGTTTTGATTCCATGTTATAGATTCTAATAAAGGGGAAACATCTCTTGTTCCTTTCGATGCAGGATAAACCTCGTTGGCTATATTATTCCATTCTTTTACAGTTTGCTTGTTGCTTATATTATTATTAGCGATGTAGTTTATTTCTCTACTATAAGAACTAAGCCACCAGATAAGATTCGGATTTTCGTTATTTTCTTTAATTTCACCGGTTTCTGATTCTCCCAATATCGGAAGAGAAGCATCGTCGGCTGCAACAATTACAAAGCCACTCGGATTGAAATTAAAAACATACATCGTAGTAATACCATCATACTTTATTTCAAAAGAATTTGAAATTGAAAAATCTGATGACCTGGAAGATTCATACTGCTTATAATAATTATAAGCTATTTTACTCGCATAATCCTTTGTTACGGGTTTTGCAAAAATTAAACTTGTGCTAAAAATAAGCACTAAAGCAAGTACAACTTTTTTCATTTTTTGAGGGATTTAGTTAGTTAAATATTATTATAGACACTTTTTTAAAAATTTTCCTGCGATAAAAAAATTTTATTTTAACAAATTTATAAACATTTTATTCGTTTCAAAAAAAAATTAAAATAAATTTAATTCAAGCCAGTTTTTACCAATTCTCATATCAACATCAATGGGAACAGCAGTTTTGATGCTATTTATCATTTTGTCTTTTATAATTGGCGATACGATTTCTAATTCATCTTTTTTAACGTCAAAAACTAATTCGTCATGAACCTGAAGAATGAGTTTTGATTTGAATTTCTTGTTTATAAATTCTTTATATACATTAAGCATTGCAATTTTAATCATGTCGGCAGCAGAACCTTGAAGTGGAGCATTGATTGCGTTTCTTTCGGCATAGCCTCTCACAATTGAATTGCTGGAATTAATATCCCTTATATATCGTCTTCTTCCCATAATGGTTTCGGTGTAACCTTTTTGTCGTGCCATTTCAATGGTTTTATTCATGTAAGTTTTTATTGTAGGATACTTTTCAAAATATTGTTTTATTATTTCACTTGCTTCTTTTCTAGGAATACCGAGCCGTTCTGATAATCCAAAGCCTGATATCCCGTAAATTATTCCAAAATTAATTGTCTTTGCATTTCGCCGCATTTCTTTTGTAACATCTTCTAAAGGTATGCCATAAACTTTTGATGCTGTTGCGGCGTGAATATCAAGTCCTTGCCTGAACGCTTCAAGCATGTTTTCGTCTTCACTGAATTCGGCAATTAAACGTAATTCGATTTGTGAATAATCGGCTGAAAGTAAAAGATAATTTTCATTTCGCGGAATAAATGCTTTTCTAATTTCTCTCCCTTTTGCCGTTCTTATAGGGATATTCTGAAGATTGGGATTTGTAGAACTTAACCTCCCCGTAGAAGTTATAATTTGATTGTATGATGTATGAATTCTTCCTGTTCTCACATTCACAAGTTGAGGTAAAGTGTCAACGTAAGTAGATTTAAGTTTTGTAAGCGAACGATAATCTAAAAGCTTCGGAATAATTTCATGTTTGTTTATTAATTTTTTCAAAACATCTTCACCTGTTGAATATTGTTTTGTTTTAGTGAGTTTTGCTTTGTCAACAATATTAAGCTTTTCAAAAAGAATTTCGCCAAGTTGTTTTGGTGATGAAATATTAAATTCGACACCGGCAAGTTGAATTATTTCTTTTTCAAGTTGTTTTATTTCGCTTTCGAGTTGCACCGAAAAATCATTTAAAACTTTTGAGTCAATTTTAATTCCTTCAGCTTCCATTGCTGCAAGCACCGGAATAAGCGGTGCTTCAATTTCTTCAAAAAGTTTTAATGCATTTGCTTCAATAAGTTTCGGCTCAAAAATATTTTTCAATTGCAAAGTAATATCAGCATCTTCGGCAGCGTATTCCTTTAGAATTTCTTCGGGAACAGTTCGCATGCTCTGCTGATTTTTTCCTTTTTCTCCAATTAATGATTCAATTGAAACCGGTTCATAGTTCAAATATGTTGATGCAAGAAAATTCATATTATGCCGCGATTCCGGCTGCAACAAATAATGTGCAAGCATGGTATCGAAAAGTTTTCCTTTAACTTCTATATCATACCATTTTAAAATTGCAATATCAAATTTTATATTTTGTCCGATTTTTTCAGTTTTTTCGTTTTCAAAAATTTCTTTGAATTCATGACATATCTTATATGTTTCGTTATAATTTTCGGGAAAAGGAATGTAATATGCTTCATGTGGTTTAAATGAAAAGGACATTCCTACCAATTCGGAATTATGCGAATCCAAACCTGTTGTTTCGGTATCAAAACATATTTTATTTTGTTGTTTTAAAAGTTTTATAAGTTCTTTTCGTTTTTCGGAAGTATTAACAAGAACATAATTATGCGTTGTCGTATTTATATTTTCTTTTTGTACAAAAATATTTTGTTCTTCTGAAATTGTTGTTTTTTCGGTGCTTTCGGAAGAATCAAACTCAGTATTTTTTTCTTCTTTTTCTGTTGTTTCTTCAAATATTAATGGTTTGTCATATAAAATTCTTTGAGCCAAACGGCGGAATTCGAGTTCGACAAAAAGATTTTGCAAAGCATCTTTATTTGGTGGTTTTAGTTTCAATTTTTCTTCATCGAAATCAACCGGAACATCGGTAATTATTGTTGCTAATTGTTTTGACATTATTGCGAGTTCCTCATTTTTTTCAACTTTTTCTTTTAAAGTATTTTTTAATAAATGCGTTGACTTCAATAAATTTTCAATATTATCAAATTCTTCAATAAGTTTAGTTGCGGTTTTTTCGCCTATACCTGGTATTCCGGGAATGTTATCAACTTTATCGCCTTGTAATGCGAGTATTTCAATAATTTGTTCGGGACGCTTTATTCCAAATTTTTCACAAACTTCTTTTACTCCCAGTATTTTTGCTTTTTCGCCAAATTTTGCTGGTTTATATATAAAAACCTTATCGCTAACAAGCTGCCCGAGGTCTTTATCCGAGGTCATAATATAAGTTTCGAAATCTTTTTGCTCGGCAACTTTGGCAAGAGTTCCTATCACATCATCGGCTTCATAGCCATCGAGCATTATTACAGAAATATTAAATCCTTCCAAAAGTTTTATTATATGAGGAAGCGATTTTATAATATCTTCGGGAGTATCTTCTCTGTGTGCTTTGTATTCGGCAAACGAATCGTGGCGGACTGTAGCTGCTTTTGTATCAAAACATACAGCCATGTGTGTAGGTTTTTCTTTTTCAAGAATTTCAACTAATGTATTTGCAAAACCATAAGTAGCCGAAGTATTTATTCCTTTTGAAGTTATTCGCGGATTTTTATTCAACGCATAATATGCCCGATAAATTAGCGACATAGCATCGAGAAGGAAAAGTTTTTTTGGCATGAAAAATTAATTTGGAAGGTGTAAAGTTAAAAAAGTTTTATTTTTTGAATAATTTTATTTTTAGAGATTATTCGGAAATAATTTGCATATAAAAATGATAATATTTTTAACTCTTGATTTACACTCACTAACGTCCTAACGTTTTTTTATTAAAGTTCTTTGAAATATTGGCAGATAATAGTTTCAGTTGTTTTGAATTGCTAAACGATTTGAATAGAATTCCATTTTCTAAGCTTAGTTTTGTCCATAAAA